>NZ_JBNPOJ010000007.1:0-107314 GCF_050315115.1 Peptoniphilus sp. SGI.035 | reverse complement strand
ATAGCGTTGATACAAAAGATGTAAATATAGAAATCCTGCATTTTAAGCAGTTTTATAAGCATTTTGTCTTCGATAAAGATGAAGAAGGATACGTCAAAAAGACCCAAAAAAACTACATGGACGTAAGAGTAGTTTTACAACTGGTATGAGGAGACACAAAGAAAAATATAATAAGATAAAACCCATTTTATACTTTCTACAAGAGTAGCTTAAATAAGGCTGCTCTTTTTTTAATTCAAAGAAAGGAGGTAGTAATGAATTTTGATTATTTTTATAATAGGCAATCTGAGATGTATAACTTCATTAGGTTACCTATGGTATTAATGGAAGATGAAATTTTTGAGAGTATTTCTATTGAATCTAAAGTTTTGTATTCATATATGCTTAATCGAATGGGTCTTTCATATAAAAATGGGTGGATAGATGAAGATGGAAAAGTTTTTATTTATTACACAATTGAAAGTATAAAAGAGCAATTTAATTGTGCAAGTGAAAAAGCAAATAAATTAATAGCTGAGCTTGATATTAAATCAGGGATAGGACTGATTGAAAAGAAAAGACAAGGACTTGGAAAGCCTAACAGAATTTATGTTAAAGACTTTATGAGCATATTTAATAATATGGAATTAAAAAATCAAGAAGTTCGAAAAACAAAATTCCAGAAGTTCGATAATCGAAATTCAAGAGATTCGAATATCGAAAGTCAAGATTTTCGAAAATCGGAAGGTAACTATAACAATATTAGTAATAATGAGTTAAGAAATAATGATTTTAGTAAAGGGCAAAAACCTTATGGAATATATAAAAATATATTTTTGACTGATGAAGAATATAAGGACTTAACAAATGAGTTAGGAAGTAGAATTAATGAATACATTGATAGATTATCGTCATATATGAAAGCAAATAACAGAGAATATCAAGACCACAAGGCAACGATAATTAATTGGTATCTTAATGATCAGGCAAAAAGCATTAATGACAAATCAACAAGAAAAATGAATTATGATATAGGAGAGAGTTTATGACAAGCTTAAAAAATTTTGTATTAAGAGAAAATGATATTGAAAGAAATGGACATATTTATTGTAAGGTATGTGGTAAAAGAGTCGATGGAGAATTACTTGACCTTGGATTTACAAAGTTTATTCCCAGAATTAAATGTGAATGTGAAATAAAAAGAGATGAGGAAAATGAAGAAAGAGAAAGACTGATGAAAATATCGTTATTGAAAAGAGATTGCTTCTCATCGCCACTCCAACATCAATATACTTTTGAGAAATACTTAAATGAAAAAGGTCAAGCCTATAAGGTTGCTTACAACTATGCCAAAAGCTTTGAACAAATGAAGAAAGACAATGTTGGACTTTTATTTTATGGAGATGTTGGCAGTGGAAAGACTTATCTTGCTTGTTCAATTGCAAATGAATTAATTGAAAGAGAGCAAGTTAAAGTTAAGATTATGAATTTATCTCAGGTTATAAACCAAATACAAAAATCAGCATTTAAGCTAGATTCAAATGAAATTATCAATAACCTCTCTAATATTCCGTTGTTAATATTAGACGACCTTGGAATTGAAAGGGATACATCTTATGCAAGAGAACAAGTATATAACATTATAAACTCAAGATACTTAAAGGGTAGGCCGACAATTTTTACTACAAACTTATCATTGGAAATTATTCAAAATCCAAACATTGACCTTGAGTATCAGAGGATATATTCAAGGATACTTGAAATGACAATACCAGTTAAAGTTACGGGAGAAGATTTTAGAAGAAAAATCCAACAAGAGAAGTTAAGAAAATACAAAGAGTTACTTTTATATGGAGGTGGAATAGATGATTAATGAAGAAGTATCCAGGTCAAGTCTTAATCTTGAAGTAAGACTTGCAAAAGCAACAAGTAAAGCAATTCTTGATGCCTTAAAGAAAGTACACAAGCAAATAGAAGAACAAGGAGGTTTGAAAAATGTAATAAAAAATAACGGAGAAGAGGTAAAACTAAAAGATATGGTTAAAAAGGGACAGTTAGAAGAAATTAATCTAAAAGATCCTGAGTTAAAAGAACTAAAGAAAATTTTAAATAAACACGGAGTGAAGTTTTCTGTTATGAAAGATAAGGAAACTGGTAACCACTCTGTGTTTTTTCAATCTAAGGATATAAAGGTAATGGAACATGCCTTTAAAAAAGCAGTTAAGGTTTCTGAAAGAAAGACCGATAGAAAAGATTCAATAACGAAGACTATAAATAAGTTTAAAGATATGGCGAAGGATACCATTAGTAAAGATAAAGTTAAAAATAAACATAAGGAGCAAAGCTTATGATAAGTAATTTAAAAACATTTGAAAATAAGAATTTTGGGAAACTCACTGTTATAGAAAAAGACGGTGAGTTTTTCTTTATAGCAAATGAAGTAGCAACTATGTTGGGATATGTTAATCCAAGAAAAGCTGCTTATGACCATGTAGATGAAGAAGATAAGGGTGTAACGAAATGGAACACCCCTGGAGGAATACAGAATATTTCAATAATTAACGAATCAGGATTGTATTCACTTATCCTCTCATCAAAACTACCACAAGCAAAAATATTCAAAGCTTGGGTAACTAGAGAAGTCTTACCGAGCATTAGAAAAAATGGAGGATATATAGTAGGGCAAGAAAAGAAAACTAACGAAGAGCTACTTGCAGATGCAATTCTTGTAGCCAATAGAATTATTGCCGAAAGAGAAGAAGAAATTGAACTATTAAGACCAAAGGCAGATTATTATGATAAATTAGTAGATTATAACCTACTTACAAACTTTAGAAATACTGCCAAAGAGTTAGGAATACCACAAAACCAGTTTATAAGTTTTTTAATGGATAAAGGATTAATTTATAGGGATAAGAAAAAGAAACTCTTACCATATGCAGATAAGAACAAAGGATATTTTGAAGTAAAGGAATGGGTTGATCCACTAGGTACACTTGTAGGAATACAAACATTTATAACACCAAAGGGAAGACACTACCTACTAATTTTATTAGATAGTGAAGGTTTCTACGATGAATAAGATATTGGAAGCTGTTCTTTCTGATATTAAAAACTTAATTAAAATAGACAACCCAAAGAAATTTATATTATCAAACATTCCCTATTTATCATTTTGTTACATTGGAAATATTTTTTCTAAGCACATCAATTCTTATGTAGGAGGAGATATTATTGATAGAATAATGGTGGGAATTTCTGATATAGGAACTTTATCTTATATACCAAGCCTTAATCCAAGGGACTTGTTAGTAGGTATTTCAGTTGCTGGTCTTGTTAAGCTAATTGTTTATAGCAAAGGTAAAAATAAAAAGAAATATAGGCAAGGCAAGGAATATGGATCTGCAAGATGGGGAGAAAGCAAGGATATTGCTCCATACATTGACCCTAAGTTTGAAAATAATGTTCTTATAACTAATACTGAAAGACTTACAATGAATTCAAGACCTAAAAATCCTAAATATGCTAGAAATAAAAATGTATTAGTAATAGGAGGTTCTGGATCAGGTAAGACAAGATTTTATGTAAAGCCAAATCTAATGCAAATGCACTCTTCTTATGTAGTAACAGACCCTAAAGGCACACTTGTGCTAGAGTGTGGAAAAATGCTTTATGAAAATGGATATGACATAAAGATATTAAACACAATAAACTTCAAAAAGTCCATGAAATACAATCCCTTTGCTTATTTGAGAAGTGAAAAAGATATTTTAAAACTTGTCCAAACAATTATAGCCAACACCAAGGGAGATGGAGAAAAGGCAGGAGAAGATTTCTGGGTAAAGGCTGAAAAGTTATATTACACTGCTCTTATTGGGTATATTTATTATGAAGCACCTGAAGAAGAAAAGAACTTTAAGACACTTTTGGATATGATTGACGCAAGTGAGGTTAGAGAAGATGACGAAACCTATATGAACCCAATTGATAGGCTCTTTGAAGCACTTGAAAAGAAAGAACCAAGTCATTTTGCAGTTAAGCAATATAAGAAATATAAGCTGGCAGCAGGAAAAACTGCTAAGTCAATTCTAATATCTTGTGGAGCAAGACTTGCACCTTTTGATATAAGAGAGCTTAGAGAACTAATGAGTGAAGATGAATTAGAACTCGATAAAATTGGAGATAGAAAAACTGCTTTATTCGTAATAATATCAGATACAGATGATACCTTTAACTTTGTAGTCTCAATAATGTATTCTCAATTATTTAATCTACTATGTGATAAGGCAGATGATGTGTATGGTGGAAGACTTCCAGTTCATGTAAGGTGTCTACTTGATGAGTTTGCAAATATAGGCTTAATTCCTAAATTTGAAAAATTGATTGCAACAATTCGTTCGAGAGAAATATCAGCAAGTATAATACTGCAAGCACAATCTCAATTAAAAGCAATCTATAAAGACCATGCAGATACAATAGTTGGAAACTGCGACTCTACACTCTTTTTAGGGGGAAAAGAAAAAACAACAGTAAAAGAATTATCAGAAACCTTAGGAAAAGAAACCATAGACCTATATAACACATCAGAAACAAGGTCAAATCAAAAATCTTTTGGTCTAAATTACCAAAAAACTGGTAAGGAACTTATGAGTCAAGATGAAATAACTGTAATGGACGGTGGTAAGTGCATATACCAACTAAGAGGAGTAAGACCTTTCTTATCTGATAAATTTGATATTACAAAACATAAGAATTACAAGTTATTGGAAGATTATGATGGGAGAAATGGTTTTGATATTGAAAAGTATATTACACGAAAGGGTAAAGCTAAGATAAATGGTAATACAGTGATAACAAGATTGTAATAATTACTGTAAGAGTTTACATGGGCGAGGGGCTATTTTAAAATAGTAGACTATGTGATATAATAGAATTAGATAAATTAGAAATTGTGGAGATGATAAGATGGTCAATATTACAGATGTAAAACAGATTCTTCAACTCGCGATAGATGCCGAGATTAAAGTCTTTCTTGATGGTGGCTGGGGGGTAGATGCGTTGCTTGGACATCAGTCAAGAGTCCATAACGATATTGATATTTTTGTAGAAAAGAAAGATTATCAGAACTTTATAGAGATAATGAAAGCTAATGACTTTTATGAGATTAAGATGGAATATACAACATTGAACCATACTGTATGGAAAGATGCGAAAAACAGGATTGTTGATTTGCATTGTTTTGAATATACGGGCGAAGGTGAAATTCTTTATGAGGGGGATAACTTTCCGGTAGAAACTTTTTCTGGTAAAGGAAAAATTGAGGAGATAGAGGTTTCTTGTATTGAACCATATAGTCAAGTAATGTTCCATTTGGGATATGAATTTGATGAAAATGATGTACATGATGTGAAGCTATTGTGTGAGACATTTCATATCGAAATTCCAAATGAGTATAGATAACTGTAAATTCCAGTTTGTCGAGCCAAATAATTAAATAGGAACGCAAGAGATGATAGATAATTAAACTCTATCGTCTTTTTTTATACTCAAAATTAGGAGGTAAAAATGGTAAGGATAAGAAGCCCCACTTAAATAATTTAATATATTAGACATTTAGCGATTGAAATATAAATTCAGTCGCTTTTTTAATTGGAATTTATAGATTAAGGAGAAGAAATTAATGGATAGAGAAATGATAAATATAAATGCAAATTTAGTTAAGGAAGCTGAATTTTCAGAATTTGAAAAAGATGGAGAAAGTGTTCAAGTAGCAAATTTTGCTCTTGTTAAAAAATATGGAAAGGGCAAAGAATATACAAATTGCTCATTATATGGAGAAAAGGTAGAAATTGCAAAAGAATTTGAAAAAGGAGATCTAATCCATGTCTTTGGATATTTCAAAGAAAACAAAAAAGGAGATAAGGTCTACAAGAACTTTATAGTTAAATCACTAAATAAAATAGAAAATAAGAAAGAAAACGAGGAGGAATAATATGGAATTTTTTACAGCTGGAGTTGGAGTTTTAAAGACACTTGTAACTGCAATTGGTGCAGGTTTAGGAGCATGGGGAGTTATTAACTTAATGGAAGGTTACGGTAATGATAACCCTGGTGCTAAATCTCAAGGTATTAAGCAGCTTATGGCTGGTGGAGGAATTGTACTAATCGGTATTAAATTAATTCCACTACTTGCAAATGTTTTAAATTAGGAGAAAGTCTATGTTTGGTATCTTTGACAAGCTAACTGAATTTTTTAAGGATATGCTACTCGGAGGTATCAAAGCAAATCTTGAGTCCATGTTCTTAGATATAAATGACAAGGTAGGAGTTATTGCAACTGATGTTGGGAAAACACCAATGGGTTGGAATGGAGAAGTATATAACTTCATAAAAAACATTAATGATAATGTGATTGTTCCAATAGCAGGTCTTATCATAACAGCAGTTTTATGTATTGAACTCATAAATATGGTCATGCAAAAGAATAATATGCACGATACAGATACTTTTGAGTTTTTTAAATACATTATAAAGATGTTTATAGCAGTCTACCTTGCAAGCCATGCCTTTGAATTTTCAATGGCAGTCTTTGATGTGGCACAAAATCTTGTAAACAAAGCGGCAGGGGTAATCACTACTTCTGCCACTGTTTCAGGAGATCAGATAGTTGCAATGGTTGATGCATTAAAAGAAAAAGAAATAGGTGAGCTTTTAATGATACTAGTTGAAACAAGCCTTGTAAGGATTGCAATTCAAGGAATATCACTAGTAATAACATTAATAGTATATGGGCGTATGTTTGAAATATATGTCTACTCATCAGTATCGTCCATACCATTTGCGACTATGGGAAATAAAGAATGGGGTCAGATTGGAACAAATTATATCAAGGGACTTTTTGCCTTGGGACTACAAGGTTTGTTTTTGATGGTATGTTTAGGTATCTACACCGTTTTAATAAGAACGGTACAGGTTACAGATATTCACGCAAGCTTGTTTAGTATATTAGGATATGCTCTACTACTTGGACTTATGATGTTTAAGAGTGGAACAGTTGCAAAAAGTATTATGAATACGCACTAGGAGGAATAAATGTTAAAAAAGAAAAATTGTGCTTTATTGGGACTTGGAATTTTATTGGGAGGAACTTATGAAATCTTAAAAGAGAAAAAAAGAAATGAAGAGATTAGAAACTTAAAGAGGAGAATAAATAGACTCGGAAGATGTCACAATGAATTTGTTATTTATCAAGGAGAATACAATGACAGAAATGAAGAAAAACAAGAAGAATTAGAAGAAAGAATTAGCTACCTAGAAGAGGAAACAACATCTAATTATGACCATATACTTGAACTTTCCAAAGAAGAAGTAGAGGGAGATTAAAATGGCGTATGTACCAATACCAAAAGATTTGGACAAGATTAAAACAAAGGTTGCCTTTAACTTAACTAAAAGACAACTTATAGGCTTTTCGGTGGCAGGACTAATTGGCATACCAACCTATTTATTTATGAAGAAATATCTACCTAATGATGTTTCAATTATTGTAATGCTAATAGTAACCCTGCCAATCTTTTTTATAACCTTATATGAAAAAGACACCTTAACTTTTGAAAAATATTTTAAATTTTTCTATCTTCATAAGTTTTATCAACCAACTAAGAGAATAAGAAAGGAGGCATACCTTGAAGCAAAGAAAAAAGCAAATCAGCGACTTAAATCTAAGGGAAAAACAATTAAAAAAAGACCGAAAGGAAGTAAGAAGGCTAAAAACAAAGAAAGATCCAACAAATAGTCTTCTTAGTGTACTTTTAAAGAAAGAGAAAAAGAGATTTACAGTTGAGGATACTATTCCATATATAAGAATGTTACCAGAGGGCATTTGCCAGTTAGATGAAAAAAACTATTCAAAGACAATTTCATTTCAAGATATAAATTACCAGTTGGCATTGGAAGAAGATAGAGATTTAATCTTTAACCAATTTGCCAATTTTTTAAATTCTTTTGATCCAAGTGTCCACATTGAACTTTCATATGTAAATCAATTAGGAAGAAATAAAGACCTACAAGATGCAATTAAAATTGCTGATAAAGGAGACTTCTATGACGATGTAAGAAAAGAGTTTAGGGAGATGTTAAAGCTTCAACTTGCAAAGGGGAATAACGGACTTAAAAAGATGAAGTATATAACCTTTACAACAGAAGCCGATAATCTAGAGCAAGCAAGAGCAAAGTTAAATAGACTTGAAGTAGATATTTTATCTAACTTTAAATCTATGGGAGTAAGAGCAGAAAGCCTTGATGGCGAAGAAAGACTAAGACTTGTTCACGATATGTTAAATCCAGACAAGAACTTTGATTTTTCATATAAAGATTTGAAGAAGAAAGAGTCTACAAAATCACATATAACTCCCAATATCTTTAATTTTGCACCAGCAAATAATTTTAAATTTGGGAAATTCATTGGAGCAGTAAGCCATTTTCAAATACTTGCAAGTGAGTTATCAGACAGAATGTTATCTGAGTTTTTAGATATTGATGACAATATTTATGTAGCTTTTCATATAGATGTAGTTGAACAAGCAGAAGCTATTAAACTCATTAAAAGAAAAAACACAGACCTAGACAGAATGAAAATTGAAGAACAAAAGAAAGCAGTTCGTGCTGGATATGATATGGATATTATCCCTTCAGATATAAATACTTTTGGGGCTGATGTTAAGTCCATGTTATCTGACTTACAAAATAGAGATGAAAGGCTCTTTGTAGTTACCATAGTAATGATGAATTTTGCTAGGACTAATCAAAAATTAGAAAACACTATTGCTCAAATTTCATCAATTGCAAATAGACATAATTGTCAGGTAAAAAGATTATCTCATCAACAAGAACAAGGACTTGTTTCTGTCTTACCTTTAGGAGTTAATCAAGTCGAGATAAAAAGATTTTTAACTTCATCATCAACGGCAGTATTTATGCCTTTTACAACAGAAGAGCTATTTATTGATTCGGCAAATTCTTTGTACTATGGCTTAAATGCCCTTAGCCAAAACTTGATTATGGCAGATAGGAAGAAACTAAAGAACCCTAACGGATTAATATTAGGAACACCAGGTTCTGGTAAATCTTTCTCGGCAAAGAGAGAGATGGCAAATGCAATTCTTGTAACAGACGATGATGTAATTATTTGTGATCCTGAGGGCGAGTATTCAAACCTTGTAAAACAATTTAATGGAGAAGTTATTAAAGTTTCAGCAAAGTCAAAGGACTATCTAAATCCACTAGATATAAATATGAACTATGGAGATGGGGACGCACCTTTAAAAGATAAGGCAAACTTTATAATGTCCATGCTTGAACTTGTAGTAGGAGGATCTGGTCTTACTGCTGCAGAAAAATCTGTTATAGATAGGTGCTTACCAAAGATATATCAAAAGTATTTTGAAGACCCAAAACCAGAAAATATGCCTATATTAGGAGATTTATACGATATGCTCCTATCTCAAGAAGAGGGAGTTGGTAGGAAGCTCGCAACAGAAATGGAAATTTATGTTAAAGGAAGTCTTAATGTCTTTAATAATAGGTCAAATGTTGACCTAAATAGGCAACTGCTCTGCTTTGATATAAAAGAGCTAGGAACACAACTTAAAAAAATAGGTATGCTTGTAATTCAAGACCAGGTTTGGAACAAGGTTTCCCTAAATAGAGGAAGCAAGTCTACAAGATACTATATAGATGAGTTCCACCTTTTATTAAAAGACCCACAAACTGCTTCATATTCAGTAGAAATCTGGAAAAGATTTAGAAAATGGGGAGGTATTCCAACAGGTATAACTCAAAACGTAAAAGACCTTTTAACAAGTCAGGAAATTGAAAATATCTTTGATAATACAGATTTTGTTCTAATGCTAAATCAAGCATCTGGAGATAGAGATATTCTTGCTAAGAAATTAAAAATATCGCCTTATCAGTTAAACTACATTACTAATTCAAATGCAGGTGAGGGACTATTATTCTTTGGAAATACTATTGTTCCATTTATAGATAAATTCCCTAAAGATACCATGCTATATAAGCTAATGACAACAAAACCAGAAGAAGCTAAGTAGGTGTGATATGGATAAAAAGCTAAAAAAAGATTTTCAAAAGAAAATTATACGAAATAGGGACGCTCCTGAAAAGAATGTAGATAGTAAACTTGTTCATTCAGATGATTATACCAATAAGATTATTAAGACTAAGGATAGGTTCGGAGATAAAATTTCAGAAAAAGAATCTAAACTTATTCATGAGAATGTATTAGCTAAAGAGCAAAAACAAGATAAATTAAAAGATTTTCAGAAGTCTAAAAACAAGGAAAGAATCAGAAAAGAAGTTTTAGAAAATAAGGATAAGGCTGGAGAAACAAAACAAGCTAATCTTGAAATAAGGACAGATGAAAGCTTTAAACTTGATGAAGACTTAGATGTAGACTTTAAAAAGGTGAATTTTGATAGTGAAAACAGTAGAAATATTAATTCTAATAAATTAACAACAGATGATATTTCAGCTAAGGCTCAACCAATAAGCAATAAGAAGACATCAAGTAAAAGACAAGTTCTCAAAAATTATGAGGATAAACTTATTCATAGTAAGGATAAATTCCAAGATAAAATTAACGAGAAAGAGTCTAAGCGAATCCAGACAAGTGAAGATAAACCTATTGAAGCAAAGAAAAGCAAGAGAGTGTATAGAAAAGATAAGCTTGTTAAAGATGAAGTAAGTAAGAGCGAAAGTAATACTAATATCGATAAAAAGCAAAAGCAGAAGCTTTATCAAGAAAAGAAGTTTAGAGATAAGGAAAAATTTTCTAAAGAAATAGATAAAGAAAATAAGCTAAGCAAAGTTGATACAGATCAAACATTTGATAATCCTGATCTTAATGACAATAATCTTGAATTTATAAAAGATGAAAAGGAAACAAGCCTTAAACCTTCAGAACAAAAGAAAGTTAATAAAAAGAAGACTTACTATAAGAGAAAAAATTATGAAAGTGATAAATTTACTCGAAAGAAAATCGATGACTTAAAAAATGAATCTAAGAAAGTTACAACGAAAGATTCTAAGAAGGCACAAGATGTTAAAGACTTTATCTCAGATAAAAAGATTGGAGAATTTGAAAAGTCTAAAAGCAAGTTAAAGGATAATATTTTAAAGAATAAAACTAAAGGAAGTCTATCTTCTGGGGTTTTATTATCTGGAGCTAAGTCTTCAGAGTTAGTGAGAGATTATTTAAGTTCAGGGTCTGATAATACTGGTGTAGAATCTGGAGAAAAGGCCGCTAATGTAAGCTCTAAGCTCCAGCATGGAATAAGGAGGTATAAGTTAGACAAAAAGAAAAAATCCTTAAAAAAGCTATCTAAACTTGATAAAAAAATAAGAAAGAGAAAAAGCAAGTTGGAGTTTAAAAGTGGCTTAGAAGATTTAAAAAAGTCAGACGCCTATATAAAGAAAAATAGATTTAATAAGTTTTACCAAAGAAAGCAAATGAAGAGCATGATAGCTAAAAAGCACGAAACAAGACTGGTAGATAGAGTTAAAAAAGCTATTTTAAGTTTAGGTAAGGCTTCTAAAGAGCTAATCGTAAGAAAAAGTAAGATGGTTTTATTTCTAGTAATAGGGCTAGGTCTTATGATATCAATCATGATTGGTGGAGGAAGTGTTGGTATGAGTGGACTAAGTAACTCAGTAAACTCAGTAATGACAACAACATACCTATCACAAGACATAGTTCTAAGTGAAGTTAATCAAGAATTTTCATCAATGGAATATGACCTACAATCACAAATCGAAAGTGTAAAAACAAGTCATCCTGGATATGACGAATATATCATAAACAAAGAAGGAGAAATTGGTCATAATACCCATGAACTTTTATCCTATATAACTTCAAGATGCGGAGAAGTAAAATCAGCATCTGAAGTAAAAGGAATTTTAAAAGAACTTTTCGATAAGATGTATAAGCTTGATTTTAAGGAAGAAATTGAAATTAGAACAAGAACAGTAGCAAGAACTAGATATGATAGTCGTGGCAATCCTTATACTAGCTATGAAAAAGAAGAGTACGAATATAAAAAGTTAATTGTCACTTTAAAGAAAAAAGAAATGGATGAAGTTGTTAGGGAAATATTTAAAGATTATCCAGACAATGTAGTTCATTATGAAGCTCTTCTTGAAGCTAAGGGGAATATGGGTGATGTTTTTGGATCAGGTAATGGGGACTTAGGAGAAATAGTAGATAATCCAAACTTTGGAAATCCTGGTCTTGCTTTTGATTCAGCTACTGCCAAAGCCTTATTTAATGAAGCAGAAAAACATATAGGTAAAAGATATGTGTTTGGAGCAAGTGGACCATCTAACTTTGACTGTTCAGGTTTTGTATGTTGGTCATTTACAAAGTCTGGTGTAAAGAGAATGCCAAGAACAACTGCATGGAGAATATACAAAGACTATTGTAATCCAGTAAGTCCAAGTGAAGCTCAACCTGGAGATATTATATTTTTCCACTCAACATATAACAGTGGAACTCCAATATCTCATGTAGGAATATACGCAGGTAACGGAATGATGATTCACGCAGGAGATCCAATTCAATACACATCAATAAATTCAAAATATTGGAAATCACACTTTTATGGTTTTGGAAGACCAAGATAGAAGGGAGATATTATGTGAACAGAAAACTTATAAGTATTAGAAACAAAAAGAAAAAAATAGAAGAGAAGTTAAAAGATTTAAATGCAAAATACAAGGAAATTTGTGATGAAGAAATACAAGTTGAAAATGAAGAAATAATTGTAACTATTAGGAGAAACAATATTAGCTTGGAAGAATTAGTGGAGAAAATCAATGATAGAAAAAGAGAAGAAAAATTAAAAGAAAAGGAGAACATTCATAATGAAGAAATTTAATACGAACAGACTAAGAGCCTTTTTTATGGCTCTTTTATTAGTTTTAACATCAACTTCAACTACTAATGTACTAGCTAAAGCTGATGATACAGATGGTAGTAAAAAAGTGATAGAAAGTTCAATAAGTAATATTAATGATTTAGAAAATCAAATCAAAGACTTAAATGATAAGAAACAAGAAGATCAATCAAAGATAGATGAGTTAAAGGAAAAGTTAGATTCTTGCAAAGATAACGGAGAAAAACTAAAACAAGAAAAAGATAAGCTTGAAGAAGAAATTAGAGATAAAGACAATAAGATTGCTCAATTGAATAAAGAAATTGAGGATCTTAAAAACTCCAATAATGATGAACTAATAGCAGAAATTACTCAGCTTAAAGATGAATTAAAAAGATTACAAGATGAAAATGCAAAACTAAAAGAAGATTATTCATCTATAAAATGGGAGTTAGAAGCTGAGAAAGAAAAGGCTGATAAAAATGAAAATCAAATCAAAGAAATGCAAGAAAAGCTCGAGTCTTTAGAAGGAGAACTTGCAAAGAAGACTAAAGAAATCGAGGATAAAGACAATAGAATTAAGGACTTAGAAAAAGCTCTTGATGAAAAAGATGCTAAGATAAAAGACCTTGAGTCTAAAAAGAAAGAGACAGAAAATTCTAAGTCAGAATGCTTTAAGAAAATTGAAGAGCTTCAAAAGGCTATTGATAGCTTAAAAGAATCTTCTGAAAATACAAATAAGGAATTAGAAGATAAGATTAAAGAACTAGAAGAAAAACAAAAAGCTTCTGAAGAAGAAATTAAAAAGCTAAAAGAAGAGTTGGATAAGAAAATTGAAGAAGCAAAGAAGTTAATCGAGGAAGCAAATAAAAAAGCTAAAGAAGAACTTGAAAAACAAGCTAAAGATGAAAAAGATAAAAATCTAAACCAAGACTTATCTAAGAAATTAGATGAACTACTAAAACTCCAAAAAGAAAACAAAGAGAAGAAAGAAGATAAGAAATCTCAAGATAAGAAGTGGGACGAACTTTTGAAAGCTGATGATAAGAACATCCTAAATCAATTTGATCTTAACAAGATGAAAAAGCAAGAGGAACAACATGACAAAAAACAAGTTAAAGATGAAAAAGAATTTGCAGTTTTTCAAGTAGACAAAAACTTCTATAACATTATCAATAAAGATGGTAAGACAACAGTCTATATGGATGTAAAAACTTATGTAGATCAAGGAAGAACTATGATTCCAGTAAGATATATCGCTTATACTCTAGGTTTTAATGTTGAGTATGACAACTCTACTCGAGAAGCTATTTTCTCAAATAAAGAGAATAATATCCTAGCTAAAAAGACATTAAGACTAAATATTGATACTGGTGTTATGAAAGATTCAGATGGAAAGGTCTACAATTCAGATGTTAAGCCAGTGATTATAAATGGAAGAATTCATGCTTCAATTTCAAATATTGCTAAAGCTTTTGGAGCAAGTCATGGCGATATTAAAGATGGCAAAAACCAAACAATAGAATGGGACAATGCTAGAAAAGCAGTCTATGTATTTAAAAATGTAAAATAAGAAAGGATAGAAAAATGAATAAGAGCATTAAACGAGGAGTAGCCATAGCGTTACTCCTTTTTACATTTACAGTACCAGCAACTACATTTGCAATGACAAATGAAGGACAGATAGAAAGTCAAAACGAATCAATCTATGAACCACAAAAAGAAGAATTTGAAAAAATGTTGAAAGATGATGTTTTTACACCATCAAAAGAAGAAATTCCTTATCAAGATGTTCCAAGAATACCAGGAAATACAAGTGAAGCAAATAAGCCTTCAAATAATCCTCCAAAGAAAACACCACTTTTAAAAGGTGGTAATACAAAGGCAGTAAATAATCTTGCGACACAAGAAAATAAGGCAAGAGGTTCAGTAATTGAAAATGTAGATAGGAATGGAAAAGATATTACACCAAGTGGAGATACAGAAAAAGATAAAGAAAATCCAGTAGATGTAAGACAATTTTTAACATTTCAAACTAAAAGTGGAAAAACTATGCACCTAATAGTGGATTACTCATCAAATCAAGATAATGTAAGATTATTAACAGAAGTAGGAGAGCAAGACCTACTTAATATGATTGAATCAGAAGATAAAAATACTATAAAGGTTGAAGAGCCTAAGAAAGAAGAAGTAAAAAAAGAAGAGCCTACGGTTGTTCCAGTAAAAGAAGAAAAGAAAAGCGGGATAGGTTCATTTCTAATTGTTGCACTTGTAATTGGAGGAGTTATAGGAGCAGGATATTATTTTAAAGTAGTCAAAGCAAAAGAAGATAGAATGTTGGAAGACTTTGAAGAAGATGATGAGGATTATATTAGTGAGTCAGAAGATGAATCTGACAATGATGAAAGTCATGAAGAATCAACAGAAGATGAAGATGATGAACTATTATAATAATTTTTAAAAGCTTGAGCGAGAGAGAAATCTTTCGCTCTTTTTTTATTTATGGAGGTATTAATGAAGTTAGTAATAGTAGAAAAGCCAAGTGTAGCAGTTACAATTGCAAAAGTAATTGGAGCAAGAACAAGAAAAGACGGATATTATGAGGGGAATGGATACATTGTTTCTTGGTGTGTAGGTCATTTAATTCAAATGGCAAGTCCAGAAAGACATGATGAAAAATGGAAGAAATGGACAATAGACACTCTTCCTATAATCCCAGAAGAATATATTTATGAAGTATCTAAAAGCACTAAGAAACAATATGGAGTTTTAAAGGAACTTTTAAACGATAAGAACATCGACACAGTTATAAATGCTTGTGATGCTGGACGAGAGGGAGAACTTATTTTTAGGCTTGTATATAATCAAGCTAAATGTAAGAAGAAGATTCAAAGACTTTGGATATCTTCAATGGAAAACAAAGCTATTGAAGATGGCTTTAGAAATCTTAAAAATGGAGAAAACTTTGAAGACTTATATAGATCAGCAAGTGCAAGAGCAATTGCGGATTGGCTGGTGGGAATGAATTTAAGTAGGCTTTATTCTTGCATTTATAAGGAAACATATTCTGTTGGTAGAGTACAAACACCAACTCTATATTTAATAGCTAAAAGGGATAGTGAAATAAACCTATTTAAGAAGCAAAAATATTATACAGTTGATCTATCTTATGGAGAATTAAAACTTGTATCAGATAGGATTGATAAAATTGAAGTGGCAGAACAACTATTAAATCTGCTAGAAGATGAAATAGTTATTACAGAGGTAGAAGATAAAGAAATAAGCACAAAACCAGATAAGCCTTATGATCTCACTACCTTACAAAGAGAAGCAAATAAATATTTTGGATATTCAGCAAATGATACTTTAAAGCTGGCACAAGCTTTGTATGAAAAAAAGCTAATCACATATCCAAGAACAGATAGCAGGTATTTAACCGATGATATGGTTAATACTATGAAAGAATTATTAGAAGGACTTGAAGAAGATTTTAAGATAAATGAGTCAAACTTCAAGTCTATTTTTAATTCATCTAAAGTTACAGACCACTATGCAATTATTCCTACTATATCAGGTATTGGAAAAGCTAAAGATATATCTGATAAAGAAAGCAAAATCTATAATCTAATTAAGGATAAATTACTTGCTTCATGTTCGGATAACTTAAAGGAATCTAGTAGAAAAATCAGATATGAATATGATAAATTTAACTTCAATGCAAGTGGCAAGACAGTAATCGATGAAGGTTATACAAAGTATCTAAAGAGCTATGGAAAAGAAAAACAAGAAAATGAATTACCAGATATAAAGACTGGAGATAAAATTAAGCTAACTTCTAAAAAGATATCAGAGAAATTTACAAAAGCTCCAAGTCATTATAATGAAAATACGCTTTTAAAGGCTATGGAGAATGCAGGAGTAGAGTCTTTGGATAAAGAAATAGAAGTAGAGAGAAAAGGCTTAGGAACGCCAGCAACAAGAGCAGGAATTATTGAAAATCTTATCCATAAGGATCTTATAATAAGAGATAAGAAAAATTTACTTGTAACAGAAAAAGGCAATAGGCTTGTATCGATTGTAGAGGATAAGTTTAAGTCGGCAGAAACAACATCTGAATGGGAAATGAAACTTGCAAAGATTAGCTCTGGAAAAGTAGATAAAGAAGACTTTTTAAGAGAAATAGAAGATAGTATAAGGGAGCTTGTAGATAGGTACAAGAATAATCTAAATGAATAAGGTGAAAATATTGGAGTTTTTCGGTGGCATAGGTGCTATTAGAAAGGCTTTTATTAATTTGAAGATACCTTATGAAGTAGTTGATTATGTAGAAATAGATAAGGCTTGTGTTAAATCATATAATACACTTTATGGAGAGAATTATAAGCCAAAATCAGTAGTAGGATATAAAGCTCCTAATGAAAAGATAGATTTAATCATGCATGGAAGTCCTTGCCAAGACTTTTCAAGAATAGGAAAAAAGCAAGGAGGAGTAAAGAATTCAGGAACTAGATCAAGCTTACTATTTGAAACAATTAGAATAATAAAAGAAATGAAAGATAAACCTAAATGGATAATTTGGGAAAATGTAAAGGGAGTCCTTGATAGAAATATGAGGGACTCCTTTTTTATTTATCTAAAAGAACTAGAAGACTTTGGATATGAAAGCAAGTATAAAATCTTAAATGCAATGGACTTTGGCATACCTCAAAAAAGGGAAAGGATATTTGTTGTTTCATGTCTTGGAAAAAACAACTTTTCTTTTAATAAATTGGAGAGGAAAGAAACTAGACCACTAAGTGAATTTTTAGAAAAGGATGTAAGTGAACTTTATACAATGACCCAACCTTATATGCTGAAATTTTTAAATAAAGGCATAGATAACAGTTTTAGAGGGCGATTAAAAGTGATTAAAGCTTTTTCTTATACTATTTCTACAAAACAAATGAGAGTTCCTAATTCTGGAATAATAGATATTGGAAATGGTAAATATAGGTATTTAACAGAAAGAGAATGTTTAAGACTCATGGGTTTTGATGATAGTGATATAGATAAATTAGAGGAAGTACATCCAAGAAGAAAAAATTGCACTTCAAGCAAACTATATAAGCAGGCAGGCAATTCTATTGTGGTTGATATTTTAATGGCTATTATAAAAGAAATTCATAGAATGGAGGTAGGAAATGCAAGTAAATGATTTTAAGAATATACAAGAAGCAATAAAGTATGAAGTTTTGCAAGATGAAAAAGAATATTTAAAACTCTTAAAAGTTATAGGTAACAATCAAAAATATGATTTTTCAAGCCAACTAAGTATATACAACAAAGAACCTGAAGCTAGAGCTTGTGCAACCTTTGATATGTGGAAGAAATATTTTGGTCGAGTTGTTATGAGAGGTCAAAAGGGTATTCCAATTTTAGTTGGAAGTGATGTAAGTCAAAGAGTTTCATATATCTTTGATATTAGTCAGACCACATCAATGGATAGGAATATTAATGAGGTTAGCTTATGGCAGTTTGACCACGAAAATCATAACGAGGCTTTAAAAGAAATTGTAAGAGATTCTTCATTTGAAGCTAGTGATTCACTCAATGAAAATATATTTTCTCTTAGTCGAATTTATGGAGATGAATATATTAATTTGGCTCTTGCTGATTTAAGGATAGATATAGAGGATAGACTGAGTTTTGAAAAGTTTATGAGGGACTCAATATCCTATGCGGTTGCTAATAGGTTTAATACAGTCTATCCTATGGATATGGAAAATTTAAAAAATAATTTTTTGAGAATTAATACAATTTCTTTAGAACAGATAGGTCTTGTAATATCAAGGGTTAGCGAAGATATTATAGATAGCACAATAGAAAAATCTAAGGAAATGGATCGAGCTAGGCTGCTGACAGAAAGGGCCGATGCCGACTATAATAGAGATATAGAAAATACAAATGAAGATAGAGGAGGTCAAAATGATTTATATAGACGAGATGATAGGTCAAGAAGTAGAGATGGACGAGTTTTCACAGATGGAAGCGACAGAGGAAATAGCGATGAAGATCGAAGAGAAAACCTTGGATATGATGGAGAAGGATCTGGAATTTATGGAGAGATATCCGAATCCGACATACGCAGTTCTAAGACTGTCTTACCTAGTAGGGAGCGAGGACATGGAGAACTGGAAGAAACTTCAGAAAATGTACGAGGAGAAAACACTTTTGAACCATCTGAAGGGAATTCAGAATCAGGCAGTGGACTTTATCAAGAGAGAGAAAGTCAAGATGATGAAAGCACAAGGATTGACAGAGAAGATGAAAAGAGAGAATCCAGAGGAATACCAAGGACAGATGAACAACTTGATGGCAACAGTGAAGAGAATGGCAATCAAGGAATACGTGGAAGCTTAGAAAATGAAATAAGTAAAGAAAAGGAAGCTGATGAAGCTTCTTTTTTTGATGACAAAAACAATGAAAATAGAAAAGATTATTGGATTGTAGAATTTAATGAAAACCACGAATTAGTTCCTGATTATAGTGGGCAGATAGTAACTAAAGACTTAATCAATATCCTAAGACAAAAGGATATTGATGTTAAAGACCATAATCAAACTCTTGGAGAAAATGAATTTGGAGAAATGACTGATGATTATATCGGGTATTTCAAATTCTATTTTGACCACTATGTAGATGGTGAAGTTGTCGAGCATTATAGGATTGACCTTGGTGATGGTGAAGAAGTAAATGAGCGTGAATTTTCATATTTAGAAGAACAAGTTGCACTAAGTGAGGAAAACTCTTTACAAGAAGAAGTTAAGGAAAAGCTAGAGCCTAAATTTAAGATAGGGGATCAGGTTAGATATAAAGATAAGGACTTTACAATTACAGATTTTGATGAACTAAGTGGAGGACTTAAAACTGTAACCATTAGAGATAATATGGAATATATGGGAGGTATGATTAGGGGTTCGGAAGTAATTCCATATAGAAATGATTCATACCTTGAAGAAATCTTTGAAAATCTAAGTCAAACATCAGAAAAACTAGCAGTAAAAGTTGGAAAAGAATTTATTTTAGAAGATGAGAATACCTTTGATGGAATTAACTTAATTGAAACAGGAACTAAGGTGGAAGTTAATGGAGAAGAAATCCCCTTATATAAGGGAGAAACGTTTGAAGAAAGTAGAAAGATTGATGACCTTTTAGATAGTGGAAATTATGAGATATATAAGTTATCTGAGCATGAAAAACAAATTGAAAGACAAGTAGAACAAGAAAGCTTTATTGATAACCATAATCCTGAAATTGACCAAATGATGGATAGATACAATGTCCCTAGGGAAGCAGCCGAAAACTTATTGAGGGGAAAAGAAGATTTAAAGAATCTAGGCTATGAACCTAATAAGGAAAGACTAAGTTTTGCTAGAAATTATGACTTAAAAAATCATATCTACTCAGAATACCTTACACCATCAGAAAAGCTAGATAAAAATATAAAAGCTATTAAAATGCTAAAAAGACTTGAAAATGAAAATAGGAGTCCAAGAGAGTATGAACAAGCATATCTGGCTGATTATTTGGGTTGGGGTGGTCTTGCTGATGTCTTTGATGAAGAAAAAGGAGGTCAATGGCTTGAAGCAAGAAATATTTTAAAAGAAAATTTAACGAATGAAGAGTATTTGAATGCTAAAGAGTCCACTCTAACATCATTTTATACACCTAGAGAGGTAATGGATGGAATATATAAGACTCTAACAGATATGGGTTTTAAGACTGGGAATATCCTTGAACCGTCTGCAGGGGTTGGTAACTTCATTGGTAATATGTCAAATGAAATGAAAGCGTCTAAAGTCTATGGAGTAGAAAAAGATAGCCTAAGCGGAAGAATAGCAAGAGAACTTTATCCTGAAGCTAACATTCAAATTAAAGGCTTTGAAGAAACAAACTTCTCAAATAATTTCTTTGACTTGGTAATAGGAAATGTTCCCTTTGGAGATTTTAAAGTTAACGATCGTGAATATAACAGAAATAACTTTCTGATTCACGATTATTTTTTTGCAAAGTCAATAGATAAGGTTAGGAATGGAGGAATTATCGCCTTCATAACATCATCTGGAACTATGGATAAAAAAGATGAATCTGTTAGAAAATATATTAATGCAAGATGTGAGTTTTTAGGAGCTATGAGGCTTCCTAATACAACATTTAAAGGACTTGCTGGTACAGAGGTTACTTCAGATATTATTTTCTTAAAGAAGAGAGATTCAGTTATAGAAAGAGATGATGATTGGATACACCTATCAACTGATAAAAAGGGTTTGACTTATAATAAATACTTTGTAGATAATCCTCAAATGGTATTAGGGGATATGAAAGAAGTATCTGGTAGATTTGGTAATACCATCACTTGTGATGCAAAAGAAGATGAAAATCTAAAGGATTTAATGGATCTTGCAAGTAAGGAAATATCTTCAAATTCAAAATATGAAGAGGTCGAACTCTTGGAAGATGAAGAATTAAGTCTTCCAGCAACAGACGATGTTAAGAATTTTTCTTACACTATTATTGACGAAGAAGTCTACCTAAGAGAAAACTCAGTCTTAATCAAGCAGAATATATCAGATAAAAATAAAGAAAAGATAAAAGATTATCTTGATGTAATGAATGCTTTAAAAGATGTAATAGAAAAACAAAAGGACGATTTTTCTGATGAAGAAATAAAAGAATCACAAGCAAAGTTAAATGAAGTCTATGATAACTTTTCAAAGAAACATGGCTTTATTAACTCCTTATCAAATACTAGAGCCTTAAAGGAAGACTCAAACTTTCCACTGGTTTCATCAATAGAAATACTTGATGATGAGGATAATTTCAAAGCTAAGAGTGATATATTTTCAAAAAGAACAATCACAAAGGCAAAAGTAGTAGACCATGTAGATACTTCCCTTGAAGCCTTAGTCTTATCAGTTTCACAAAAGGGATATGTAGATTTTGAATATATGGAATCTATCACAAGTAAAGATAGGAATACTTTAATTGGTGAACTTGAGGGCGAAATATTTTTAGATATTAAGGATACAGACCTAATAAATAACAGAATGCCCTTTGAAAACTTTGACAATGACGATCCATTTCATTTTTCATATGTATCGGCTGATGAATATTTAAGTGGCAATATTAGAGAAAAAATTGGCTACCTCAATTCATATATCGGAGAAATTGAAAATGTAATAGATTTAGCACCTTCTGAAAAGAAAGACACATTATTAAACGAGTTAGGCAAACTCAAATATCAAAGAGAAAAATTACAAGAAGTTATGCCTGAAGAACTCACTGCCTCTGATATAAATGTAAGGTTAGGAGCAACTTGGATACCTCAAAAAGATATAGAAGACTTTACTTTTAATCTTTTAAAAACACCAGGTTATGATAGGTGGAATATAAATGTTAGGTTCTCACCACATACAAGTGAATGGAATATTGAAGGTAAAAGTGTTGACTCAACTAATGACCTTGCTAACATGACTTATGGTACAAGTAGGGTGAATGCCTATAAGCTAATTGAAAATGCCCTTAATCTAAAAGATACGAAGGTATTTGACCAAGTAATAAATGATGATGGTTCTAAGACTTCTGTATTGAATAAAAAAGAAACTATGCTTGCAAGTCAAAAGCAAGAACTGATTAAAGAAGAATTTAAGAATTGGATATTTGATGATCCTGATAGAAGATATAGGCTAGAGAAGATTTATAATGAAAAATTTAACTCAATTAGAAATAGAGAATTTGATGGTTCTAACTTAACTTTTGATGGAATGAATACTGAAATCAGACTACGAGAACATCAGAAAAACGCCATAGCAAGGACTCTTTATGGTGGAAATACACTACTTGCCCATGTAGTAGGAGCAGGAAAAACTTTTGAAATGGTAGCTTCTGCTATGGAATCTAAAAAGTTGGGACTTGCAAGTAAGTCATTATTTGTAGTTCCTAACCATCTAACTACTCAAATTGGTAGAGAGTTTATGCAATTATATCCGTCAGCAAATATTATGGTGGCCGATAAAAAAGACTTTCAACCCAAAAATAGAAAAAGATTTATTGGTAGGATTGCAACGGGAGAATATGATGCGGTCATCATAGGACACTCTCAATTTGAAAAAATACCTATGTCCAAGGAATACCAGGTAAGGCATATACAAGACCAAATAGATGATATAGTTTCCTTTATTGACGAGAATAAAAGAAATAGAGGAGAAAATTTCACAGTAAAACAACTAGAAAAGACAAAGAAGAAACTCTTGGTAAGACTTGAAAAATTAAATGATGACTTTAAAAAAGATGATGTAATAACCTTTGAAGAACTAGGAGTAGATAAGTTATTTATAGACGAAGCTCATAATTACAAAAACCTATTCTTGCATACAAAGATGAGAAATGTTGCGGGTATCGGTCAAAGTGAAGCATTTAAGTCTTCGGATATGTATATGAAATGTAGGTATATGGACGAAATGACAGATGGAAAGGGTGTTGTATTTGCTACTGGTACACCAATATCAAATTCAATGACAGAGCTTTATACCATGCAAAGATATCTTCAATATGACGATTTAAAAGCAAGAGGATTAGAACATTTTGACGCCTGGGCTTCTACTTTTGGAGAAACAGAAAACACCTTTGAATTATCTCCAGAAGGCACTGGATATAGGCAAAAGACAAGATTTTCAAAGTTTTATAACTTGCCTGAACTGATGAGCATGTTTAAAGAAGTAGCAGATATAAAGACCTCAGATATGTTAAATTTGCCAGTGCCAGAAGCAAATTTTGAAGTTATTAAAACAAAACCTACTGAGGAACAAAAAGAAATATTAGAAGCTATTTCAGAAAGAGCTGACGCAGTTAGAAATAACCAAGTCGAGCCAACAGAAGATAATATGTTAAAGATTACAAATGATGGTAAAAAACTTGCCCTTGACCAAAGATTAATAAATCCACTACTTCCCGATGATCCTAATTCAAAGGTAAATGTATGCGTTAAAAATATCTTTTCGATCTGGGATAAGACAAAAGAAAAATCATCGACCCAATTAGTATTTTCAGATATGTCTACACCAAAAGGAGATGGAGAATTTAATATCTATGATGATATTAGAAATAAGCTAGTAAATATGGGAATACCAAAAGAAGAAATAGCCTTTATCCACGAAGCTGATACAGACAAACAAAAAGACGAATTGTTCTCCAAGGTAAGAAGAGGAGAAGTAAGAGTCTTATTAGGATCTACTCAAAAAATGGGAGCAGGTACAAATGTACAAAATAAACTAATAGCCTTACATGATTTAGATGTCCCATGGAGACCGTCTGACCTAGAGCAAAGAAGTGGTAGAATTGTTCGTCAAGGTAATGAAAATGATAAGGTAAATATCTTTAGATATGTAACAGAAAATACATTTGATGCCTATTTATGGCAGACAATAGAAAATAAGCAAAAATTCATTTCTCAAATTATGACTTCAAAAACTCCAGTAAGGGTTGCGGAAGATGTTGATGAGGCAAGCCTATCTTATTCAGAAATTAAGGCTTTAGCGACTGGTAATCCTCTAATTAAAGAAAAGATGGATTTAGATAACGAAGTTACAAAACTAAAAATGCTTGAAGCAAACTATAAGTCTAATAAATATAAGCTTGAAGATAAGGTAAATAAAATTTATCCTCAAAGTATTTTAAAAACTGAAATGGAAATACAAGCAGTTAAAGAAGATATTGCAAGTGTTGAGAAATTAGGAGAAGGAGATAGCAAATTCACTTCAATCAGTCTTGGGACAAATAAAATTTTAGATAAGAAAGAAGCTGGAGAAAAGCTATTAGAAGAAATAAAAAAGGTAAAGATAAATGATAGCAAGGTTATTGGTAAATATAGAAATTTAGACTTACAAGTTTCATATAACTTTATGAATAATACTCATACCTTTAAACTTCTAGGAAAAGCAGAATATTTTGGAGAGTTTTCAAACTCTACTGATGGGAATATAACAAGACTTGATAATGCTATTGAAAAAATGCCTTCAAGACTTGAAAGATTAAATCAAAACCTTGAAAACTATAAAGAATCATTAGAAAATGCCAAAGTGGAATTAACTAAACCATTTGAAAAAGCTGATGAGTTAAGGGATAAGACACTAAGACTAGCTGAGATTAATAAACTTTTAGATATGGGAGAAGTAGAAGAACTAGAAAACCAATCACCACTATTAGAAGATTTTAAAAGGGCGATAGTTGATTATTCTAACTACGAGTTTTCAGAATCTAATGGCTATGAAGACTTTGACAAACTATACCCTGATTTAAGCCATATAGGACTTGCCTATACAGAAACACCTGATGGTAAGCACTCTATTCAATATGAGATAAATTTGGAAGAAAAAACATGGACTCAGTATGTAGATAATATTGCTATTAGAACAGAATCTTTTGTAGAAGAAGATATATCTAATTCACAAGCTCTTAAAGATATGACTGAAGCCATAAAGATGTCAAGTTTTGATGATCTGGTATCAGTAGATGAAGAAGATTTAAAACAAGCCCTAGGATTAGAAATAGATGATGATGGAAACTTCTATGATCCACTAGCAAAAGATCTTGACAATGATGGAATACCAGATAGGTATGACAATGATTTTAAAGATAGTGATTACTTTGAATCAACTTATGATGTAGAGGATAATCTTCACGCAAGGGAAGAGAAACCATCAATATTGGGACAAATATCAAAATTCAAATCGGAAGAAGAAAAAGATAAAAATCAAGAAAAAAACGAAAAAGCACAAGAAAGATAGAGGAGAGCGAAAGGCTCTCCTTATTTAGTACAAGGAGGACAATATGGAATATAAAGATATTAGAGAAAACTTAGAAGAAATGATGAATGATAATTACAAGGATTTTATAAAAGCACTTGTGAGCATAGAAAAAGGTGTTAATGATGAAAAGGCACTTGAAGAAGTCTATGTTTTATATATGAACAATGACACAACGGGTCTACTAAGTGATGACTTTGACTATATGATTGATGATATGAAAGAACAAGGTAAGATTGTTGAAAATGTCAGTGATATTGAAGCAAAAGATGATCTTATAAATCTCGTTGGCAATATAGCTGGAAAAGTAGAAAATCTTGAAAGAGAAAACGCAAATGGAGAAAAATTCAAAGTAAGTAATTTTTCTCTTGTTTCAAAAGATGACGATGGAAATAAAGTTTATACCAATTGTTCAGCTTATGGAGATAAGACAAAAGATTTAGAGAACCTAAAACAAGGAGATTTTGTTAAAATATTCGGACAAGTAAAAACAAGCATTGACAACAACGGAAAGGAACATAAGAATGTCCGTATTTTGTCTTCTAAGCTCTTAAAAGCAAAAGAACAAGTAAAGAGTCAAGACAAGGATAAAAAGTCTATATTAGGGCAAATAAAAAGCTTTAAGACAGATGATAAAACTAAATCAAATAAGAAAGATCATAGCAAAGATACAGAGAGATAAATATCGGCAGTCTTCGGACTGCCTTTATTTTTTTGATCACTTTAACGAAGTAAATCATATAATTGAAAGGAATCTGTGTTATATGCTATAATTAGGTAGTTAATCTATACATTTAGAAAGGTAAAATATAGAATTGGAGAATGATATGGGATTTTCATATAATAAATTATGGAAGTTATTAATAGATAAAAATATGAAAAAAACAGACTTACAATGTGCAATAGCAACTACACCCAAGACAATAGCAAAAATGGGAAGAGACGAAAATGTAAGTTTGGAAACATTAGGAAAGATTTGTGAGTATTTTCAATGTGATATTGGAGATATTATTGAATATAATTATATTAAAAGTGAGAAGAAATTATGAGGTACCTTGGAAACAAAGAAAAACTAACATGGTTTATAGAAGAAGTTATAGAAAAACACAATATAGAAGGTGAAGTTTTTGCTGACTTGTTTTCAGGAACTTGTTCTGTAGGAGATTACTTTAAAGATAAATATAAAATAATCGCTAATGACTATATGTATTTTTCTAAAATTATAGCTGAGGCAAAATTATTAAATGCTACAGCACCTAAATTTTCATCATTTATAAATAAATACGATGAAGATCCATTTATATACTTAAATAATAGAAGTTATAGACCAGGTAAAAATTTTTATATTTATAACAATTACACTCCAGTTGGAAATAGGATGTACCTTACCGAATCAAATGCAATTAAGATAGATGGAATGAGATTAGATATAGAAGAATTCTATAAAGATGGTGATATAGATTATTCAGAATACTGCTTTCTTTTAGCCTCTCTTTTTGAAAGCGTAATGAAAGTATCAAACACAACAGGAACGTATCAGGCATTTTTAAAATTTTGGGAATCTAGGTCTTTAAAGGAATTTGAATTAACATCTCTAGAACTAAATAGTGTTGAAGAAATAAAAGATAACACTATATTTTGTGAAAACACTAATAAATTAGTTAGGGAGATTGAAGGAGATATTGCTTACCTAGATCCTCCCTATACAATTAATCAATATACTAATTCATATCATCTAATAGAGACAATTGCTAAGTATGATTATCCAGAAATATTTGGGAAAACTGGAAGAAGAAAAAAAAGAGAGCTTTCAGACTATTCAAATAAAACTAATGCCATATATGCTTTTGAGGATCTTTTTAGACAGATAAAATTCAAACATATTTTGGTAAGCTATAGCAATCAATCGATTCTAAGTATTGATGAAATGGTAAATTTGGCTTCTAAATTTGCTAAAAACAATAAAGTATATGTTGAAAAAGTTCACTATAGAGAATATGCTACTAATAATTTAAGCATGAAGGGAAATGGTAAAAGTCTTAAAGAGTGTATTATTTATTTTGAAAAAGATTTTACCATAAATAAGTCACCATTGAATTATTCAGGCAGCAAAGATAAAGTGGCTGATAAAATATTTAAGTATCTACCTAATCATGTATCTGTTTTTGTAGATGCTATGGGTGGAGCATTTAACATTGGCGCTAATATTCAAGCCATGGATAAGGTTATTTATAATGAATATAATCCTTTTATTTATTCGATAATAAAAATGCTTTTAGAATCTGAACCAGAAGCTTTAATTTCTGACATTGAACAAACAGTTAAAAAGTTTAATTTAAAGAAAAAACATAAGGATGAATATATAAAATTTAGAGATCATTATAACAAACAAGATAAATCCCCTTTAAATTTATTTGTATTGCAGATTTATGCTTTTCAAAATATGATTAGGTTTAATAATTCATATGAAATGAACACACCAGTTGGTAATAATGAATATTGTGAAAGTATAAAAGAAAGAATTCTAGGCTTTATTCCTAAAACTAAAGACATAGAATTACTAAATAAATCATATGAGGATATAGACATTGAAGACTATCCGCTTGATACTGTTTTTTATTTTGATCCTCCTTATTTTATTACCAAAGCTGAGTATAATGATGGGAAAAGAGGTTTTAAAGGTTGGGATTCAGATGAAGAATCAAAATTGCTAGATTTTTTAAATCATATTGATCAGTCAGGTAGAAAATTTATGCTATCCAATGTAGTGGAACATAATGGAAAAGTTCATAACATATTAATAGAATGGATAAAGAGTCATGGATATTCTGTTCATAGTATTGGTCAGACTGGAATAAAATATCCGAGGAAAGAGGTTTTGGTTACAAACTATTAGGAGGTTATCATATGGAAAGAATATTATATCTAAATGATAAAACTTTTCCAGATTTGTTTTATAAACATCCAATATATAAAAATAACAATTCTTTTAATATTGAAAATAGGATTGTGGACAAAATAAATGAATATAATTTTAAGTTAAACATTAAATCAATAGAATATGGTGATGTTAAAGCAACATCAGGTTTAAAAGATTCTGGAAAATTTTTTGGACTTATTCTGGATATTATTGATATTAATGTTGTGAAAATGGATCTACCTATACTAAAACTTGATAAAGGGGAATTCTATTATAAAATATTTGGATATATTTTTATATCTAATAATGAAGAGGTTTCGAGGAGTGCATTATTCTCGCAAACTATTTTTCCAGAATTGATTACAATTATAAATGACAGTCTTGATAGTCCAAACTTCAAGGTTTCAAATAAGCCGATATATTTAATTAATCTAATAGCTACAGAGATCAAGGCTTCTTATTTGTTACAAGAGCTGTATCTAATGAAGTTATTTGGAATTGAAATTGTCAATATTTTTAATGAGTGGATGGATGATTCTGTAGTAATAGAAAACTTTAAAAGTTTTGACAAAATTTTTCACGGAAGTAATCTTGATGATATATATGAGTACAATAGCATTAAAAACGATTTTGTATTGAAATTAGATAGATTTAATACCGGACTTGAAAAGGTAGATGGAGAGTATAAAGTAAAAGGCAGTAATGAAAAGTTTTATTGGATAAGAGCTTTAGGATTGACTTTATTAGCAATAAATTCTAATTTAATGGTGGACTTATCTTTAATTAATGATTTTAACAATAAGTATTCTAATGAGATTACAAATCAAAGTAAATTTAAAAGAACTCAAATATTATTCGAATATTTAGAGAAGCTAAAAAAGGGGAAGGAGTATTTTGATGTTTGATCAAAAAATATATTTTGGTGCTCCAGGCACAGGTAAAAGTTTTGAAATAAATAAACAATTAGCCAATATACCCAATAGTCAAATCTTTAGAGTAGTTATACATCCAGAGTATAGTTATCTTGATTTTATTGGGCAATTATTACCTTACAAGGATTCTAATGGTACTGGCTTTAAGTTTTTTCCGGGAGTACTAACCTTGGCATTGATGAAAGCATATGAAGATTTATCGAAAGATGTATATTTGGTTTTAGAAGAATTATCAAGAGGTAATGTTTCTGCTATCTTTGGCGATATATTTCAATTATTAGACAGAAATGAAAAGTTTGAAAGTGAATATCCTATTAGAAATGAAAATATTACATCTCACATACCTCAAATTACGGATGATCAACTTGTGTTTCCTAGCAATTTTAATATTTTATGTAGTGTAAACACAAACGATCAAAATGTATTTCCAATGGATACTGCTTTTAAAAGAAGATTTGATTGGATTTATGTATCACCAAGACCTGCAGAAACCGTACCTGGAACAATTGATAAAAAATTAAACAATCCATTATTATCAATAAAGTATTCTTTAGGTGATTTTGAAATGAACTGGCAGTCATTTTACTGGTCTTTAAACAGATTTATAACTGATAAAAGTAATGGATTGGGTCTAAATGAAGATAAGCAAATTGGTCAATTTTTCATTAAATTCGACGCAAAGGATATTAATGCATCCAATTCACCAGGAGATCCGTACTATCAATCAGCACAAAAAAATATAATAAAAATCATTAAAAATAAACTACTATTATATTTGTGGCAAGATATTCATGGTGTAGCAGGTTTTTCAGATATAAAACTATTTAGAGATGACATATCGAATTTTGATGATTTGTATATTAAATATGAAAATGATCAGGTGTTCTCTGATAATTTCATATCTAATTATTTGATTAAGGATAAGGACAAGTTTGGTTATTTATAAATATAAGCAATAAGAGGTGCTATATGGTCCATTTTTACAATGAAAAAGACTTTATTGATGTAGATTATTTAAAAAATCTAGGTTTAAAAATTAATAAAAGAGACACAACAACAGTCTATGATGAAAAAACTAAAATGGATCTACAAAGAATAAATTTTGTCGGCGTAGATGTTGATAAAGATAATAATATGTTTGTTTTTTTACCATACAGTTACGAAGTTAAGTCTATTAAGGATGATACTAAAACATTGATGAAGACAATTTATAAACATATGCAGAGAAGACCAGAATTATATTTTGGAAAAGATTCCAAAGAAATTTTTGATAGTAATTATCCATTTTCCTCTTTTTTTGAAGTTTATGACTATTATTTGAATTATGGCTTATATGTAGAATATAAAGATGATATAACAATCCAAAAGTCTGGACGTTTAAGTTGGAGAAATATAATTAAAAAATCTCAGAAATATATTATAGATGATAATATTTTCTTTACTCCACTATATTATAAAAAAACATCTAGGAGATCGACTTTTATATCGGATTGTATGTCATATGTATTAGAATATACAATAAAGAAATTTGGAAACTTGCTAGGACTTGGCAGTTTAGGGCTGCAAACAGATAATAAAAATTTTATTAACTATAAAGATCAGGTTATTAGAGAACTATTCATAATTAAATCTACAAGTTTTAACGATATAACAAATAAATTGATAGACTCTCTAATTGATTTTTTTAAAAGTATAAATATTGGAGGAAGTTACTATCTAAAGCATTATAATTTCGCTAAAATATGGGAAGATATGGTAACCTTATATGTAAATAAAAAGTTGATAGGAATAAATAATAAGTTTTTAGACCTAAGTGGAGATGGGCAAGAAAATAATTTTAAAAAGAGAACCTATTATCCTAATGAAATTCATCCAGATCAAAAAATGGAGCCAGATTGTGTATCCATTATAGATAATAGGCTGTATATACTAGACGCTAAATATTATAAACCATTAGATATTGATTATAAGCAAATATGCTATTATTTGTTTTTGAAAAATTATTACGATGATATTAGCGAGATATACACATCGTTGATATCTCCTAGCAATGTTAGAAAATCGGATATAAATTTTAAAATGAATGAGAAATTTGATCCGATGTTAAAGGATATTCAAATCAATATAGATTACATTGATATAAGAGAAGTTATGAAATTTTGGAATGAAGCAAAATAATTAATAAAAATTATATCTTATCTTTCAACCTCTTTTCCATAATAATTTTCATAGTTTTTCCTATATTGAACAAGGTCAGAAAATTGTTCTTTATTCAAAGAATACTCTTGCATAAGGGTGTTCTTTTCTTCTTGCAATTTATCGAGTTTGGTTAGTATTTCTTTTGTGTTTGGTAGTTTTTTATAGTTAACTAAAATTTCTTTAGCGGCTATTTTATAGACGGAAAGTTCACTATAATATTCTTCTGTAAATTGCTTATCATCAGGATTTTTCTTATGGTATTTATAGATTTCACGATACTTATTTATAGTATTAATATTTTCCATATCTTGAGATAAACTCTTCATTTCAATTTCAATTTTCTTTATTTTATCCAACAAGTCTTGTCTATCATCAGCAGATTTTTTGATCAGGTCATCGAGTTGAGTAATTGAATTGATTCCTTGTTCTCTTAATTTAATTATTGAATCAGCCATTGTTTTTATATTATGTTTTCTTGCCCAGACTTCGTAACCTTTAGAGGATTGAGCTTTTTTATTAGTAGATATATCAATAACATTTCCTACACGCTTTTTAGTAGGATTAGCTTTGTTTTTAATAGCTAAATCTATTCTTTCTTTGATTTTTTCTTCGGTATAATCTTCCCCGATAGTCTTAGCTCTTGTAAATCTTTGCTTATCTTTATGACGAAAAGCAATATGTTTACCAAACTTAATTTCATAATCAAGAGACTTCATATTTTCTAAAAACTCTTCCCACGATTTAGACTTATTAATTATTCTATCTATATCAAATTGCAGTTTAGATTTCCAGGAATTTCCTTTCTTGTTTTGGTCATATTCGTACCAAGACTTACCAGCAGTTTTATATTTTCTTTTGTAAGCTTCATAATATTTATCAATGACTGAAAGCTTATTTTCTTTACATAATTCGTCACTTTGATACCTGATTTTGTGGTAAGATTTTTTGTTGGATTGGTAGCATTTACCAGTCTTGTAATTAACATTATTAAAAATAATATGGTTGTGGATATGCCCTCTATCTATATGAGTTGCAAGAACAAACTCATAATCTTCTTTTAAAATTTTCTTACATAATTCCATTCCTATCTCGTGAGCTTTTATAGGATTAACCTCTCCTGGTAGAAAAGATTGAATTAAATGTCTAGCCAAAACTGTACCTTTAGTATCATTATCTTCTCGTGTTTTCATAAATTGTATATGAGCAGTAGATGGATGACATTTGAATGAAGATACTAAGATTTTTTCATCAGTTTTTTCACTCTTAGTAATGTAATCTATTGCCAAATTTAGAGTTGATTTTATAGGATGTATCTTTGTAATTGCCATACTAATCACCAGAACTTTCTTTTGATTTATTAAGAAGTAGGGAATGGATCTGCCATATTTCTCTTGATAATTTTTCTATCTGCTTATTCATTGATTCAATTTCATTTTTGTAAATAACACCAGTTGTATTAGTTGCTTTTGCAATCTGGTTTATATTATTTGTTGCATTCGAAAGTAGCCATTGTAAGTTTCTAAATGGCTCTAAATCTACAACATAAATCTCTTTTTCCAATACACACTTTCTAAGAAAGTGGGACATAGTTTTGCAATTTGCAAGTTTCATTTTCTTTTCAAAAACTTCTTTTTCTTCATCTGTTAAATATATTTTTAGTTGATTATTTCTTTTTCTATTATCCATAGTATATCTCCTTATCATAAATTATTGGGGTCTTAGGATTCTCCCTAACAAGGTAAAATTGATAAAAAAAGAAGCAGTCCATAAAGGTTCTGCTTCATCAATTTTTCGTAAGTGGGTACTCACTTACTGTGCTTGCTATTAAAGTTATAAGCGTTAAGCGTGTATTTAATTTTATATCTAAAAACCTAATTTTGAAATTATAATAGCTCCAATAACTGTAGCAATTATACCAAATATCCACTTCATTATAAAATCATGACTTCTTATCTTGGAAATAAAATGATTATAAGAGATTCCTTTATTTGTAAGATTTAAGTGATAAGGGATATTGTCTGCCCAGAATACGGTAATATAGTTTCCTTCTTTAAGTGTTTTAAAAGAATTTCTAATTTTAAAATCATCTGATGAATCTAATTTATCAAATTTATTAGTCCAATATTCTTGTTGTTTTTCCTCACTCAACTTTTTAACTTTTCTAATTTCTTTCAATAATTCCCAATCTTGTTTAACCATGTTTATTATCCTTAATGTAATAATTTTGAATGAAGTAATTTGCAATATAACCAGCTAAATAATCGTGCATATCAAGAATTTGATTATAATATTTTTCTTCTATTTTACCATCTAGCCATTCATCTTCAAAATCTTCAAACTGGCTTGAAATATCCAAATATGTTTCTATATAATTTTTAATATTTTTGTCAGTCAATTTTTCTTTTACCTTGTCTAAGTCAATCATATAATCTCCTAAGTTTTTCTTTTAGTTTATTCCTCATAAAGAGATTATAACAATAAATAGAATTTAAAAACTGTCAAAATTGTTTCAAAAATTTAATGTATTTCACTTACTCATTAGTTTCTCCAAGTATAAATTTCATTCTACCTTTAAACACTGGAATACTAATCAAGAATACAATTACATAATGTATAAAGGAATTTATCATCATACTTTTTGTTATTGGTAATTGATGATAAGTTTGACCGATTATCTTAAAAGCGGTTAGTGTGCTTGTTATAAAATCTAATGCCAACCATAGGGCGACTGATGATCCTATAAAAGCAATTATATAGTTTAAAAGTTTACTAATCCTTGGTAGCTTTTGATTTATTAAAACTAGCAATATTCCATAAATTATTACTACTGTAATTGAAATGGGAATAGCTAATTTGATATCTAGTTTATCTTTTATGGATATATAAAATCCTAAACCTACAACTATAAAATCAATCAAAAATGCTGAGATTTTTACAGAGTAGGTAGAGATGAGATAGTAGAAAACTATTCCAGAAAGGATTAATAAAATATATCCTGCAATAAAAATTCCCATAGAGTCTCCTAATAATAGTCATCATGTTCAGGACGATAGTTTTTGAGAAAATCTCCCTGAGGTGTATTAACATTAATTGGTTTATTAAACTTGCCCATTTTTGCCAACTCAGAAATTTTTAGATTTAGTAAATTTATATCTACACCTAACTTTCCAGCGATTTCATAATCACAAACTTGATCATTAATATTATCGAAGACATCTTCATCACTAATTAATAAATGAGCTGCAAAAATATTTGCTTCAGTTTCAAATTTGTTTGTTGGGTTTAATACTGTTTGGTCATGAAAAGCTCCGCCACTCATACAATAATCTCTGTGAAGTTGATCGTGACCTAATTCATGTGCTAATATAGTTTTTCTATTAAAATTTGTGTTGCTACTGATAAAAATAAATCTGTTTCTTTGAATATAATGGTACATTCCTAAAAGTATTTTTGTTTCAGGTAGATATACTAGGTTAATATTCAAAGCTTCTATTAATTCGATAGGATCTCGTGTCTTATATTTTTTTATAAGTCGATTAACCTTATCATATATATAGCGATTCATGCTCATAAAATCACCTAATCTTTTTTCTTACGACCGTATTTCTTGTTTTCTCTTTTAGCCTCCCAATAAGCACGAGTAATAGCTTCAAAAGCAGCATCTTTATCTTCATCAGATATTTCTCCACCTGCAAATAAAGAACTTAGACCTTCTGTTAATGCTCTAGCTTTTTCTAATTCTCTTTTGCCACCCATGTTATAAACTCGATTTAAAAATTCGTCACTATCTTCTAGAAGATAATTGTAATCACAGTCCATAACTTCAGCTATTTTTTTGTAAACCTCGACATCTCTTGGGTATCTTTCTCCGTCTTCATAATGTACAAGAGTTCTTGTACTTATTCCTATCATTTTTGCAAAATCTGCTTGACTTAACTTTTCTTTTTCACGAAATTCCTTTAATCTATCCGCAAAAGCCATAACTTTAACCTCCTGTACTAATGTGCATTTATAACTTTTAATACGAACAATAGTGCTTGAATTATTTTTCAATTTGAGATATAATACAAACTGAACTTATATTCATATTATAGCACAAACATTCAAGTTTGTAAATAAGTTGTATTGGGGTGATTAGATTGAGAATAAGTAAAACTTTAAAGAATATAATGAACATGTATGCAGATAGCAACTTGAAATTTGAAGAAATTAGTTCAGCTGCAAAACTTATTTTAAGTTTATATAGACAAGTTACCTGGGCAGTAGATAGCAGGGCAAATTTTATGATGTTTGAGAGTAAAGAAAACTATGGGTCAACTTCAGAATCTGCTTACTTGTATCTTTCTACATTTGCTCCAGAAAAAGTTGAAGAAAAGTTTAATAATAGAGTTTCCAATGTAATGGATAGTAAGCTTATGCTTTTAATAATTTATGATGCTTGTGTTAGGCTAAAAGTTTATCCAGAATATGGAGAAATCTATCATAAGATTATTTATAACTACTACATTGCTGAAAAAAAGATTACTGATGAAGCTTGTATGAGAAGCGTATCTTTAGAGAGAACTGTTTATTATCAAAGAAAAAAGGAAGCAATTGCATTGGTTGGTGTAATAATTTGGGGATATACTTTACCGACTGCTATTAGCCAACTTGAAGACGGTCGTAGCATTGAAGAAATAATGAACATCTAAGAAATTAATTTATGACGAACTTATTGCGTACTATTTCCGAATGAAAAAAGTACCATATACGAATTTTATGTGTACTTAAGTGCATATATAATATCCATGATGGGTGATCTGCACCTAAATTTAATATTGGCATTTATTGACTGAAAGAATTTATTTTCTTTCGGTCTTTTTTTATGCCCAGGAGAATATATGCATAGAATTAGAAGCCCTCCTTGTGTGAATTTTATTTTCAAACAAAAGAAATTCATGTCAACAAGGAGGAAAAATTAATGGACAAAGAATATTATTTATTTGTAGAAGGAAAGAAAGTAGTTGTTAGCAAGGAAGTATATCTTGCTTATCATAGTGAATTGAATAAAGAAAAATATCAAATGAGAAGAGACAGGTTAAATAACTGTTTCTTTTTTTGTTCCTATAATCATGATGGTAATTTTGAAGAAAATTTAGAAGATCTGGAATTTGATGTTGAAAAAATTATCGAAACAAAGGAAATGATTGAAGAAGTAAGAAGAGCTATTTCTAAACTCAACCCTGTTGAAAGGGATTTGATAGAAAGTCTTTTTTATAAAGAAAAAACAATTAGAGAAGTAGCTGCTAAACTGAATATTTCTCATCCAGCCGTTATAAAAAGGCGTAATAAAGTCTTAGAAAAACTAAAGGAAATGTTGGAAAACTTTTAGATGACAGTTGCCAAGAAGGTCTAATTTTCACTGTTACTTATACAGTGGGAATTGGACCTTTTCATTTAACCAAATTTATTTTTGAAAATTGGTTACCAAGAAAGACTTCTTTTCACTGTTAAGTATAAGAGGGTAATTTTAAACAATTTTGTTTCATCAAGATAAGTATTTTCTGATGGTCAAATTTTAAAAAGATTAATAGCTCTCGATAAATTTTGAACCTTAACAATTGAATAGACCAAGACAAGACATTAATCATTTTTGGAGCGTAATAACCTATCCGCCAAGATCTTTCTGCTGAATAATTCGGCAAAACAAGTACTGCTAAGCTAAAAGCAAGGGAAGAAGAAAGGGAGCGATAAGTAAGAGTTTGAATATAGGGAGGGATACCCTATTCGCTATGAAGAAAGTGAGGATAATGATACTTCTAAGGTTGAAGCCGGCTCATCCTGAATAGAGGCGGAGGTGAGATTCCTATGTTGCTAATCCAAGGCACTTGTCAATGTCAAAAAACTTTAATTTTATATTGTGAGGTAAAACCTATGAATACAAAAGAAAAGAAGAAATGTAAACCTAAAGAGCAAATATCAAAAGAAGATTATTCTAAAAAAATTACTTACACTCAAAGTGATAAAGAGTCCCTCGACTTACTAGATATTGTAGAACTTTATTTATGTAGAGCTTGTATAAGACTATAAGCTGGGGTGCTGACTTAAAAACTTGGGTGCGGTAAAATATAAGTGGTAGAAGAACTCCTTAATGACTATTTGCCCAAATACAAATTAAGGAGGTTTTGTGATGGAAAAATTTGCTTGTATGTATCTTCGTTTATCGAGAGAGGATGGAGATAGCACAGAAAGTAATTCTATTTCAAATCAAAGACAGATTATCAAATCATATGCAAGGGACAATGATTTTAAAGTTGTTGCTGAATATGTAGACGATGGCTTTTCAGGATCTAATTTTGACAGACCAAAATTTAAGAAGATGATTCAAGATCTTGAAGAAAAGAAGTTCAAAACAATTATTGTGAAGGACTTATCCCGTTTTGGGAGAGATTATATCGAATCAGGAAAATATCTACAAAAGATATTTCCAGAAAAAGGTATAAGGTTTATATCCGTAAACGATAATTATGACAGTGAAAATGCAGATGTAAGCGATACACACCTAATTCTTCCTATAAGAAACTTTATTAATGATTCTTATTGTAGGGATATTTCTATGAAGGTTAAATCTTCAAAAGAAATTAAAAGAAAAAATGGTGAATTTATTGGTGCATTTGCTCCTTTTGGTTATAAGAAAGATAGCAAAAACAAACATAAGTTAGTCGTTGATACAGAAGTTTCGCATATAATTGAAAGAATCTTCAATATGAAGATAGACGGTTATTCGTCTAAGGCTATTGCAGATTTTTTAAATAGCATAGGTTGTGTAACACCATCTAAGCATAAAGAAAATTCTGGTGATAATCATACTACTGGTTTTATTGTTAAAGACTCTAAATGGGACGCAAAAATGGTCAATAGGATTATTACAAACAAGGTCTATATAGGAGTACTTGAACAAGGGAAAACTAGAAAACTAAATTACAAGTCTAAGAGAGAAGTAGAAGTAAATGAAGAAGATTGGATTGTAATAAACGACTCTCATAAGCCTATTATTTCAAAAAGCATTTATGCTTTGGCTAATAAGATGATGCTCCGAGATGTAAAACAATCAGCAGATATACCACATATTTTATCAGGAATGCTTTATTGCAAAGATTGTGGATCTTCAATGGTTAGAAGAAAGGTTAAGTCCAAGAATGGATATAATATTTTTTATATTTGTTCTCACTATAATAACAAAGGGGATTGCACAAGACATAGTATAAAAGAAGACTATCTACTGGATATGACTCTTTTTGCACTTAAAGATTATTTAAAGAAATATAATGAATTACTAAGTCAAGTTAATAAGTTAGATGTATCAAAAGTTACATTTAATATTGACTTTGAAAGCTTAAACTCAGAAAAGAGAAAGTATGAAAGACTTAGACAATCTTTATATATGGACTTAGAAGATGAACTTATAACTTCTGAAGAGTTTGAAAGGTTCAGAAAAAATTATCTTATTAAGATCAGGGAAATAGAGAAACAAATTGCTACAAAGAAAAATATACTTGCTAGCTTGCAAGAAAAGATGAAAAACAAGGACAGTTTGGTTTCCAAAATTGTTCCCACTGATTTAAGCAGCCTAAATAGACTAACAATTGTATCTTTTATAGATAGAATTGAAATTGGAGAAAATAATGAGATTAATTTTGTCTTTAATAATTTGGAAACAGTTAACTTACTGAAGACCCTTATAAAAGAAGAAAGTGAAAGTAAGTCCGAAGTAAAGAAAAATTTGATTTCAATAAATAAGGTCTTTGGAAATTCTCTTGAAAATAAGACTCCAATGCAATTAGCTGGAGGTGTTTTATAATGGCAAGAACTTCCAAAAGATATATTGAAAAGAAAAATGAAAAGACAGAAAGAAAAGTCTTTAAGGCCGGAATTTATACAAGACTATCTAACGAAAGAACAGAAGAGTGGAGAGAAAAATCATACTCAATAGAAACTCAAATACTGTCTTGTAAAGAATATGCATTAAAAGAAAATATAGATGTTTTAGAAGTTTACACTGACTATGAATATAGTGGGACAAACTTTGAAAGACCATCATTTCAGAATATGATGCAAGATATTAGAGATAGAAGAATCAATTGTATTATTATCAGAGATTTATCAAGACTTGGAAGAGAATATCTCGAAATGGGAAGATTGATTGATAAAGTTTTTCCATTTTTAGGTGTTAGATTTATTTCAGTTAATGATAAATTAGACACAGTCAAAGAAACAGATTCAAAGAAATCTTTTGAGGTTACTCTTAAAAATATTATCAACGATATGTATGCTAAGGATATTTCAGTTAAGATAAAGACCTCAAAACACAATAGAGCAAGAAACGGATACTTTATTGGATCTGTTCCACCTTACGGGTACAAGATTAAAAAATCTAAAGAAGGTCAAAAACTTGTAATTGATGAAAATGTTAGATTTATTGTGGAAGAGATGTTTGATTTGACTCTTCAAGGCAAAAGCCAATATGAAGTCGCAAAGCATTTTAATGAAAAAGGCTATGCTCCTGGAATGATTTACTATAAAACTGGGAGAGTTTACAGACAAGATGATGATCCTGAATGGAATAAAGGGACAATTTCAAAAATGCTTACAAACCCAGCTTATACGGGGACTTTAGTACAAGGAGTTAAGCAACAAAATCTAGCAAAAGGCATTAAGCAACATTTTGTAGACGAAAGTCAGTATATAATTTGTGAGAATGCACATGAAGCAATCATTTCTAAGGAAGTTCACGAAAGAATCTTACGAGAAAGACAAGAAAGAAAGAAAAATCATGTTTTCAGTTCGCCAATGCACAATTTTGAAAATAGGGACTATGAGAACAGATTTAAAGGTCTTGTAATTAATAATAATACTGGCAAAGAACTTAATAGAAGAACTCGTATCTATGGTAAAAATAAAGATAGACTTTACTATTCATTTCAGAATGAGAGATTTAGTGGAAGTATAAAGCCTGAAAAATCAGTATTCATTATGGAAAGAGATTTGGATCAGGCTATTAGTGATAAGATTTCTGAGTTTATTATGAAGACAACTAGCAAGACAAAATTTGTTAACCGAATTAAAGCTAGATTTAATAACGCAATAGATACTTTTAAGAAAGACATTGAAAATCTTAAAAGAAAAAATCTAAATGAAGAAAATATCATTCAAAGAGCCTATGAAGAATATAGTCTAGGCAAGATTGATAGAGATGAATATCTATTAAAAAGAGAGATAGCTCAAAGTCATATGGATACATTTGATAATGAGATTTCAGCAATTGAAGTTAATATATCAAAACTTAAAAAAGAAAGATTAAAATCAACAAAATGGATAAATGATTTATATGCTTCAAAGAATTTGGAAAAGCTACCTGGAGATTTAATCCATAGCTTAATCGAAAAAATAATAGTTTATGATAAACACGAATTTGAAATAGCCTTTAAATTCAATATAGATAATTTGGTAGGAGGAACAGACGATGAGTAAGGTTGCTCTTTATATTAGATTATCCGTTGAAGATATGATAAAGACTGATGAGAGTGAAAGTATCATAAACCAAAGAGCATATCTAAACGATTATCTCGACAAGAATGAAGAATTTAAGAACTTCACAAGAGAAGAATATGTCGATGATGGATATTCTGGAACAAATGAAAATAGACCAGCCTTTCAAAGAATGCTGGAAGATGTAAAGAAAAATAATATCCAGACGATAATTGTAAAAGACTTGTCCAGATTTATGAGAGATTATATAACACTTGGAGATTATCTTGAAAATATATTTCCATTCCTAGGAGTAAGGTTTATCGCCATAAATGATGGTTATGATAGTGACAAAGAAAAAGGAAATGGAACAGATTTAGATATTCAATTCAAGGGACTATTATATGATTTCTACACAAAAGATATTTCTGAGAAAGTAAAGTCTTCTATGACCACACTTAAAAAACAAGGAAAGTTTTTAGCTTGGAGTCCACCATTGGGATATATGAAAGATCCTAATGATAGACATAAAATCATAGTTGACGAAGAAACAGCCTGGATAGTAAAGAAGATATTCAAACTTGCACTTGATGGTATATCTTCAAGAAATATAGCTAAGATATTAAATGAAGAAAAAATTCCAACACCATCAAAAAGGAAGAGCGAATTAACAAATCTTGATTTCGAATATTCAATAATTAGAACTGCAAAAAAGCCTAGACCAACTTGGACTAATGGCAATGTAATAGATGTATTAGCAAATGAAAATTATACTGGAACTTACACTTTCAATATGCAAGATAAGTCAGTATTAAATCCATCTTCTTTTAAATTCAAACCAAAAGAAGAATGGGGAAGAGTTGAAAATAACCATGAAGCTATTATATCTAAAGAAGACTTTGAAAAAGTTCAGAAGATTAAAGAGAAGAATCTATTTATGAAAGGTAAAAATACCGATTATGAATGGAGAAAGAAATCTCCACTACAAGGTTTTGCAAAATGTCCAACTTGTAATCACATTCTAGGGTGTATTCAATCAAAAAGAAAACGAAAAGATGGAACTATAAGAGTTCACACATATTTTTCTTGTAGGATATGTAAGTGTAATAATGTAAAACATAAGAACTCAAGAGCAGGAAGCCTTGAAGAACAAGTGTTTGAAGCAATAAAAGAAAAATATGGTCTAGAAGATCCAATCAAGAATGAAAAAGTAAAAGTTAAACCTATGGAAAAATCTATCGAAGATCTTGAAGCTAAGAAAATGCAAAATTTTGAAAAGTATAAATTAGGCAAGATGAATAGACAAAAATTCATTGACTCTAAAAATTCGATAGATGAAGAAATACAAGCAATAAAAGAAAAAATACTAAAAGCAAAAGAAGAAAAAGAAGTAATAGACAACACTAAACTTACCAGAGAATTGATGGAGAAATATATAGATTCAGTATTCTGTGAAGGAAACGAAGTGTTGAACATAATATGGAAGTAGCTAAGGGAGTGAGCAATCACTCTCTTTTAAATTACATAACCATAATCCCTTTTTTGTCATAAGCTTGACATGAGAGGGGAGTGGAAGTTTGCTTTTGCAGATGAAAAAGCAATTTGATGAACATATAATTGACGAAGGATTTTTTGGACAAGAAATCAATATGACCAACTTTAATTTGGCTCGCATGAATATGTTCCTTCACAATGTAAATTACAATAACTTTTCAATTAAAAGGGGAGACACTCTAATTAATCCCTTACATAAAGATGAAAAGCCCTTTGATGCCATAGTATCAAATCCACCATATTCAATAAAGTGGGTGGGAGACGGAGATCCAACACTAATAAACGATGAAAGATTTGCACCAGCAGGTAAATTGGCGCCAAAATCTTATGCCGACTATGCCTTTATTATGCACTCATTATTTTATCTTTCAAGCAAGGGTAGGGCAGCCATCGTATGTTTTCCAGGAATTTTTTACAGAAAAGGCGCTGAAAAAACAATTAGAAAATATCTTGTAGACAATAATTTTATTGACTGTATTATTCAGCTTCCAGAAAATCTCTTCTTTGGTACGTCAATAGCCACTTGTGTTTTAGTTATGGCGAAAAACAAGACAGAAAATAAAATTCTATTTATTGATGCCAGCAAAGAATTTAAGAAAGAAACAAATAATAATATTTTAGAAGAAAAAAATATTGAAAAAATCCTTGATGAGTTCAGAAATAGAAAAGGAGTAGAATACTTTTCAAGATATGTAGATAAGGCGGAAATAGAAGAAAATGATTATAACCTTTCTGTTTCAACTTATGTAGAAAAAGAAGATACAAGAGAAAAGATAGATATAAAAGTTTTAAATAGGGAAATTGAAGAAACTGTAAAGAAAATAGATGAACTTAGAGCCTCCATAAATGAAATAATAAAGGAGCTTGAAGATGAGTAAGATAGATGAGCTACTAAAAAATGAAAAGGTGGAGTGGAAAAAGCTGTGGGAAGTCGCTGTAATATCTAAGGGGAAGCAATTCAATAAAAGAGATATGTTGGTAGATGGAATGTATCCAGTAATTAATGGTGGAGTTTTGTCATCAGGTTATATTAATGCGTTTAACTCCGAAGAGAATACAATCACAGTGTCGCAGGGAGGAGCTTCTGCTGGATTTGTTAATTTTATTGAGGAAAAGTTTTGGTTAGGTGCTCATGCATTTTCAGTAGTTCCTAATAACGATATAATAAAAAGTTACAATTATGATTATAGCTGTCTTAATAGATTTTTATTTCATATATTAAAAATGAATCAACCTAAGCTTCAAGAATCTAAAGAAGGAGCTGGTATTCCAAGTGTTTCTAAAGATAAACTCTCAAATATAGAAATACCATTGACATCGAAAGAAACTCAAGAAAAAATTGTAAAAGTACTTGATAAATTCACAAATTATGTTTCTAAATTACAAGCTGAATTACAGGCTAGGACTAAACAGTATGAGTATTATAGAGATTTATTATTAAGTGAAGATTATTTGAATAAAATTTCAGAAAAAATATTTTTTGAAAACAAATATGAATTGAAAAATGTTTTTTTAGAAGAAATTGCAAAAATAAGGAATGGAAAAGATTGGAAATCTTTGGGTCAAGGTGATATTCCTGTATATGGGAGTGGTGGTAAAATGAATATTTATGTAAATAAATATTCATATAACAAACCTACTGTTTTACTACCTAGAAAAGGTTCAATAAAAAATGTTTTTTATTTAGATGAACCATTTTGGAATGTAGATACTATTTTCTATACAGAAATAGATGATAAGAAAATAATCCCTAAGTATCTTTATTATTTTATCGAAAATTTCGATATTTCCAAGTTGAGTACAGATTTTACAAGACCAAGCCTTACACAATCAATTTTAAATAAAATAAAAATAGATTTGCCACCTATTCCAATTCAAAATAAAGTGGTTGAAATTTTAGATAAGTTTCAATCTTTGCTTTCTGATACAAAGGGATTATTGCCTCAAGAAATTGAACAAAGACAAAAACAATATGAATATTATCGCGAAAAACTCTTGACATTTGACAAAAATGTGGTAGAGAGAGAGAGAGAGAGAGAGAGAGAGAGCTTACATCTCTAAATGGTATTTAAGTGTATTAAAAGAAGCTGCAGCTATTGTTGGAGTAAAACTATTTGGCTTTGAGTGGAAAAAATTAAAGGACATTACCCAATATTCTTCTAAAAGAGTATCAGCGGAGTTATTAAATGCAGAAAACTATGTTGGTGTTGAAAATTTATTGAAAAATAAATTAGGAAAGGTAGATTCCAGTTATGTTCCTAATACAGGAAATTTAATTGCTTTTAAAAAAGGCGATATCTTGATAGGGAATATAAGACCATATTTAAGAAAGATTTGGATAGCAAATGTTGATGGTGGGACTAATGGCGATGTATTGGCATTTTGTATAAAAGATGATTTTAAAAATAAGATTATACCTAGATTTTTGTATCAAATATTGTCTAGTGAATCTTTCTTTGAATATGATATCAAATTTTCTAAAGGGGCAAAAATGCCAAGAGGAGATAAAAATAAAATCATGGAATACGAGGTTCCATTACCATCTCTCCCAGTCCAAGAATATATTGTTTCTATTCTCGATAAGTTTGATGCGCTTATCAATGATATCTCTCAAGGTTTACCAAAAGAAATAGAGTTAAGACAAAAGCAATATGAATATTATAGGGAAAGATTATTGAATTTTCCAAGAAAAAATTAGTAACTATATGATACAAATGGAAGGAGTAATTTAGATGTCAGAAAATAAAGTAAATTATAATACATCTACAATTGCCGAAATGACTGGCGGAATTATTTTAGCTAATTTTAAAAAAGACCTTCAAGTTAGAGAAACTGCCTATCAAAGTGAAGCTGAACTTGAAAGCCAATTGATTGAAAATTTAGTTTCTCAAGGGTATGAGAGGCTAATTGTAAAGTCAAAGGATGAATTATATGCTAATTTAAAAATTCAAATTCAAAGATTAAATAATGTATCTTTTTCAGGTGAAGAGTGGAGCAGATTTTTACTTGAATATTTAGATGCTCCAAGTGATGGTATGATTGAAAAAACTCGAAAGGTGCAGGAAGATCATGTCTATGATTTTATATTTGATGATGGACATTTGCAAAATATTAAGATCATCGATAAGAAAAATATTCACAACAATTTTTTGCAGGTTACTAATCAGGTAAGTGGCGAAGGGAAAAATCGAAATCGTTATGATGTTACTATTTTAGTAAATGGTTTGCCCCTCGTTCATATTGAGCTTAAAAAAAGAGGCGTAAATTTGCATGAGGCCTTTAACCAAATCCACAGATACAGCAAGGAAAGTTTTAACAGTGATAATTCCTTATATAAGTATGTTCAGATATTTGTCATCTCTAATGGAACTTATACTAGATATTTTGCCAATACAACAGCACAGAATAAAAATAATTATGAGTTTACTTGTGAATGGGCAGATGCTAAAAACAAGGCGATTTGTGATTTAGAGGACTTCACTAAAACTTTTTTTGAAAAGCGTGTCATTCTTGAAGTGCTTACAAAATATTGTGTATTTGATGTCAACAATACTCTTCTTATTATGAGACCCTATCAAATAGCGGCGACTGAACGAATTTTGTGGAAGATAAAATCAAGTTATGAGGCGAAAAAAGCCGGCAGACCAGAAGCTGGAGGTTTTATTTGGCACACAACAGGTTCTGGAAAGACTTTGACATCCTTTAAGGCGGCAAGGCTTGCTACATCTCTTGATTTCATCGATAAGGTGTTTTTTGTTGTAGATAGAAAAGACTTAGACTACCAAACAATGAAAGAGTATCAAAGATTTCAGCCAGACAGTGTGAATGGAAGTAAAGATACAAAGGAACTTAAAAGGTGCATTGAAAAATATGACAATAGGATTGTAGTTACTACAATACAAAAACTAAATGAATTTGTTAAGAAAAATCCTGACCATGAAATTTATGATAAACATTGTGTTCTTATATTTGATGAATGTCATCGCTCTCAGTTTGGAGAGGCACAGAAAAATATAAGGAAGTCATTTAAAAAATATTACCAATTTGGATTTACAGGAACGCCAATTTTTCCAGAAAATTCTCTTGGTGGAGATACAACAGCAAGTATTTTTGGAGCGCAACTGCACAGCTATGTTATTACGGATGCCATTCGTGATGGCAAAGTTTTAAAATTCAAAGTGGATTATAATAATATTACACCGAAATTTAGAACTGCGGAGAAAGAAGAAGATGAGAAGAAATTAGCTAAATTGGAAAATAAAATGCTACTCCATCCGCAGCGAATAAGTGAGATTACAAAACATATTCTCAAGGTATTTAATACGAAAACACATCGCAATGAGTTTTATGACTTGAAGCATAGAAGGCTCAATGGTTTTAATGCAATGTTTGCTGTACAAAGTATTGAAGCGGCAAAGTTATATTATGAAGAGTTTGAAAGACAACAGAGCAGTTTACCCGAAGATAAAAGATTAAAAATAGCTACAATTTTTAGTTTTGCACCTAATGAGGAACAAAGGGCAATTGGAGAGATAGCAGAAGAGGATTTTGATGTTTCAGCTATGGAGATGACGGCAAAAGAATTTTTGGATAAGGCAATTGCTGATTATAATAGTTACTTCAAAACTAATTTTTCTACTAATGGGAATGAATTTCAAAATTACTATAAGGATTTGTCTCTTAAAGTAAAAGATAAGAAAGTTGATTTGCTAATAGTAGTGGGAATGTTTTTGACAGGCTTTGATGCGCCTACATTAAATACATTATTTGTAGATAAAAATTTGAGATATCATGGTCTTATTCAAGCTTTTTCAAGAACTAACCGCATACTTAACAAGGTAAAAACATTTGGCAATATTGTTTGTTTTAGAGATTTAGAAAAAGCTACTCAAGATGCAATCAAAATCTTTGGCGATGAAAACAGTGTAAACATTATTTTAGAAAAGAGCTATGAAGAGTACATTTATGGTTTCAAAGATGAAGAAACTGGCAATGTAGTCAAGGGTTATATAGATATTTGTAATGAAATTATATCTAAATTTCCTGAACCTACAGAAATTATATTGGAAGCTGATAAAAAAGAATTTGTAAAACTTTTTGGTGAGTTATTGAAATCTGAGAACATTCTGAAGAATTTTGATGAGTTTGAAAACTTTGAAAAAATCATCTCAGACAGACAGATGCAGGATATGAAAAGCGTCTATGTTGACATTAGGGAAGGCATTTTAAATTCAAGGGGCAATGAAAATCCACAAGGCGATAAAATTGATTTTTCTGATGTTGAATTTCAAATTGATTTGCTTAAAACAGATGAGATAAATCTGGATTATATTTTGGCTTTAATATTGGAAAAGTCAAAAGAAAATGATAATGTGGAAAGTTTAAAAGCAGAAGTTCGCAGGGTAATCAGGTCAAGCCTTGGCACAAGGGCAAAAGAAGAGTTGATTATGGATTTTATAAATAACACAAGATTGTCTGAACTAAAAAACACTGATGACATTCTTGAATCCTTTTATAGATTTGCAAAGAAAGAGAAAGAGAATAAAATTATATCTTTAGTTGATGAAGAAAGTTTAAAAGAAGATTCAAAGCGTTTTATAGAAAAATCCATTAGTAAAGGCTATGTAGAATATGCGGGAGATGAGCTTGATCGAATCATTCCGCCGACTTCACGCAGGCATGGTGCTAGGGAAAAGAAAAAAGAATTTGTGCTAGAAAAAATAAGAAAAATTGTAGAAGTTTTTGTTGGAATATAATTAGATTTTAATTTTCTTTTAAAGATGAGTTGATTTTGATATGATGGTGAATAAATTGAGATTAGGAAAATTAGAAGAAGTTGATATTAGAGAACTCTGGAAACATGAGCAATATGATTTTCAGAATGGTTATCAAAAGAAGAAAATATTGAGATGCTAGGTGATGAAATAGGATTAACGTTGACAGATATAAATAAAGAAGTCTTTGTTGGTTCTTATCGCTGTGATTTAGTTGCAAAAGATGAAACTACGGGTATTAAAGTAATTATTGAAAACCAATTGGAAGCTACAAACCATGACCATTTAGGTAAAATAATAACATACGCATCTGGCTTAGATGCTAATGTTGTGGTTTGGATAGTTAAAGAAGCAAGAGAAGAACACAGAAGTGCAATAGAGTGGTTAAACAATAAGACGACTAAAGATGTTTCGTTTTTCTTAATGGAAATTCGTGCATATAGGATTGGAGATTCTTTGCCAGCGCCTAAATTTGTGATTATAGAAAAACCTAATGATTTTGTAAAAACAACAAACGCAAGTGTTGACAATAGAGAGTTAAGCAAATCACAGGCTGAAAGGTTGAATTTCTGGAATAGATTTAATGAAGTTTTAATTTCAAGAAATAAGCCCTTTAATGTAAGAAAAGCAACAACAGATCATTGGTATGATGTTGCTCTTGGCATAAGTGAAGCACATATTTCAATTACATTGGTAAATAAAACAAATAGTATAGGCATAGAAGTTTACATTAATGATAATAAGGAACTTTTTGATAGTTTATACTCAGTATCTGAAGAAATAGAAAATGAATTAGGATTTAACATGGATTGGCAAAGGTTAGATAATAAAAAGGCCTCCAGAATTATCTATTATATTAGCGGATTAGATTTTGATAATCACGAAAACTATGACGAACTTATAAATGAAGTAATAGATAAAGTTATTGTTATCAAAAGGGCTTTTAGAAATCATTTGTAAAGAAACTAGGATGGGTAAGATTTAAAAATTAATCTTAAATTAGACGAAAATTCAGTATGCAATAAATGAAAAGCCTTAATATTAAATGTCTTAAATTTAGTTAAAGTAAAAATGGCAAAAATCCTTAAAACATTATAACATTTGGCATTTAATTGAAAAAATATAAATCTATTAAAAAAAGAGAAGTCGCAATTTTTTAAGGTTTCTCTAAAAATATAAATTTTATCGTAATATTTTATAAATTCTCAACAACTTTCAAATGTATAATATATTTGAATTTATTAATTTATGGAGAGAATTATGAAAAAAAAATTAGCAATAACTTGTCTATCTTTTGGACTTGTAGCTGCAAATGTATCAAATGTATTTGCCTATTCACTTCCAAAGATAGCTGATGCAAAAAATGTAGAAGAAAAAATTGAACTGCTTCAAAAGGATAAATATATCGCAGGATATGAAGACAATAAACTTCATCTTGACAGAACTCTAACAAGAGCAGAGCTTACAAAACTTGTAGTTTATATGCTAAAAGAGGAAGATAAAGCAAAAGCGTTAAATGAAAAAGAAAATCCATTTAAAGATGTTAAAAAAGATTTCTGGGCAAATGGAATAATTTCTCTAGGAACAGAACTTAAAAACAATAAAGAAGTAGCATTAATTGCAGGATATCCTGACAAGACTTTTAAGCCAAATGATAAAATAACATATTCAGAAGCCATGAAAATTTTAGTGGTACTAAAAAAAGCTGACCTAGATAAAAAGATGGTAGAAAGTGCAAAGTGGCCAACATCATGGATTGATTGGGCAAGGGAAGAAAAAATCTTAACGGATGAAATTACAGAAAAAGATTTTAACAAGGAAATCCCTAGAAAAGATGCTTTCATTTTAGTTTACAATACTTTAAATCCAAAAGAAGCTAAAGAAATTAAAGACAAACAAGACAACAAAGAATTGGACATCAAAGTTGTAAAGGAAAATATTAAAAACTATCTTGAAAACCTAGAAAAAGATAAAGCACTTGAGGCAATAGATAAATTTGCAGGGGATGATGGTTTCTCAGGAAGAATCGACAAAAAAGATGTTGCTCTTAAAGAATTAAATAAAGTAATGGATAGAGCAAATGAATTAGTTAAAAAAGATACGCTTACTAAAGAAGAAGAAAAGGAATTAAGAGATCTTTTACCTAAACTTCATAAAAAGAAAGATGTATTAGTTGGCGGACTTGCAGATAAAGTTAAAAACTTTGTAGTGGATTGGCATGTAATTGGAGAAAGAACTTTTAAAGCATCTCACAACAAAGAATACCCTGTTTTAAAAGATGATAAAATTGAAATAAAATCAAAATCAGTAACAGCAGATGACAAAAACTTAAATATAAAAATAAATTACGTAACAAAAGAAAACTACGAAGATAAATCATTAGATACAACAACAGGAGCAACTCCAAAATACAAGAAAAGCACATTAGATAAAAAATTCTACACAGTTGAAAAAACAAAGGATGGTTTTATAATAAAATTAAATAAAGATGTCGAAGGATTCGACGCACAATTTAAAGATATTAAAATTTTAAAACCAATTGTAGTTTATACTCTCACAACAACAAAAGAAATGAGAGACAATAAAGAAGTAATGGCAAAGACAGTTATTGAAAATGGAGATTTAGTTTTTATTGAAAAATAGAAATTGTGAAAAATTTTATTTATCAAAAGTCCAAAAAAAGGCGAGGTTTATTATCCTCGTCTTTTTTGACTCTTTGTAAATAGTGTTTGTGAAAAATAGAAAATATATCCTACAAATATACCCTCTACGATAAGTAGAGGGCATAGTATTATCTTAATTTTTTATATCTCTGCAAGGCGTCTTTATAAGCTGTAATTATTGCCTTAGTAGAAGAAGCGTTGTATCTTTCTAAAATTTCCTTTGTGATTAAATCTTCATCAGTAATATTTTTGCCAATAAAGATTCCCCTTATAAAATCACGTGTAAGTGTAAGAGTAGCATTACTGTCCATATTGATAATATCTCCATTTTCTTTAATTTCAAAAGCCATATAAAAAATCCCATAAATTTTTGTAATGGCATTGTCTGAATTTGTCCTAGCTTCTCCTGTGAGATATAATGTGTTTTTCATCTTATACTCCAATTTTATTATAAATTTTTAGAGATATTTTACCAATTAATTCTTTTGCAAGAATATTTGACTTTGCTTGGTTTACTAAAATCACGAGAATATAATTTTTATTTTCTGTAAAAAATATACCTCCGTCATTTTCCAAATTATCTAAGTCCCCGCTCTTATTTGCAATTTTTAAATTTTCTTTTAGATATCTTTGCAATCTATCTCTTTCTTGTTGTTTCAAAAGAATATCGAGAGCAAGCTTAGACATATCTTCGCTTAAAAAACTTTTTTCATAAATACTTTTTAGAATTTTCAAAATATCATCTGAAGAGGTGTAATTGTCGAGTCCTCTTTCTTTAGCGTCTAAATCCATCATATTTCTTTGGAGTGTTGTTTTTTTAAGTCCGAAAATTTTACCCGTGTTATTTATTTCGTCCATCCCAATTTTTTCAATCAAAATATTTGTTGAAAAGTTGTCGCTTATTATTATCATAAGCGTCAAAAGCTCTCTTATAGAAAATAAATGGTCGCAGGAAAGCTCCTTTAATATTCCAGATCCTTCCACTCTTTTTTCTTTCTCAAGCTTTATTTTTTCATCAAGTGAAATTTTTCCTTCTTCAACATTTTTTAGAAGAGTAAGCATTATTAAAAGTTTTATCATACTTGCTGAAGGCATTTGTTTATCGCCTCCAACAGAAAAATTTTCTCCACTATCTAAGTCATAAAAACTTACAGAAACATTAAAAAAGCTTTCATTTACAATATTTTCTATTTCATCCTTTAATTTATTATAGTTTATCATATCATTGTTTTCTTTTCTATTAAACTTAGCTTAAAAGCTTTAATATTTGTCCCATTCCTATACCAAAGAAGTTTCCAAGTGCAGCTCCCAGTACTCCCATTAATACTCCTATACCTGCATAAGATGCGTCATAAGCACTGGCAACTATTGGAGCTGATGCTGAGCCGCCTATGTTTGCAAGTGATGCTGTGGATACCATACATAAATCCCAGTGAAAAATTTTTGAAAATACATACATAAGTATTACGTGAACTGCAAGGATGAACAATCCATATACTATCCACATTGGAGCAGAAATCAAGTCAACTACTGATGCTGTTGAAGCTAATAATGATACTACTGCGTATAGATATACGTTTGATAATTCTTCTACTGCTGGCAATTTTCCTATTGGTGATAATGCACAAACAAGTCCCAATATTGTAACGAATAATGTTGTGATTGTTCCTTTGTCGAACATTGCCAGTCCCATATTTGTAAAGGCATCTGATAATTTTGATCCAACTAATTGAGATAATGCGGATACTATTAGTGATAGACCTATTAAGAAAATCCAATCTGCTGAGTTAGCAACTTTTTTGTCCTTTGATACTTCCGCTGCTGCTGCATCTGCTATTGCTTGTAATTTTGATGTGTCTGCTTTTGTTGATTTATTCCATTTTGGTGCATATCTTACTGCAAGTAATAGTAGTGCAATCCATAGAGAATAACATACTGTATCAAGTGCTAAAGCACAAGAGTAAGCTCCAGCATCTACTGGTAATGCAGCTTGCATTGCTGCCATGTTTGCTGATCCGCCAACCCAAGATGCGAATAGTGCCGCTACTGCTGCCCATGTATCTGTTCCTAATGTATGCTTGAATATTGGATATCCAACTACAAAACCTATAAAGAGTGTTAACGAACATCCTAAAAATATTGCAACCATTCTTCCACCGAGTTTTGCTAGTTTTCTAAAATCACAACGAAGCAACATTACGAAAATCATTGCATAAAGTAAATTATTTTTTAATGCTGAGTATGCCTTGGAACATTCTTCTGATGAGTATAGTCCCATTGTACAGAAAATCATATTTAGCACATAAATGAATACTAGTGGTGGAACTACGTTAAATATTTTCCATTTTGTGTATTTTTCTAATGCTAGTAATGCACCTGCTATGAACATTAGAAATGCTATATAAGTAAATCCATTAGTTATTACCATAATTTTCTCCTCTCTATTTTATTTCTACATTATTTTAAAAATTTTAAATATCTAAGTATTTTATGCCCTCTACAGATTTTATTCCAAGTCCAATATCTTGTGATACGGTAACTTCTTTTTCATTGAAAATTGCTCCGCCCTCAATAGGGTCTTCTGAACAAAGCACTGGTCCATCTAAGTCTATCTTTGTTATTATTTGTTTTGCACAAGCTAAATGAACAGCTGCGTTTACTGATATTTTTGCTTCTAGCATACATCCTATCATGCATTCTACTCCGCAAACTTCTGCCATGCTAATTATTTTCAATGCATTGTAAAGTCCTCCGCATTTCATTAGTTTTATATTTATTAAATCTGCTGCCTTCATATTTAATATAGTCATTGCATCTTTTGGCGAAAATACACTTTCGTCTGCCAATACTGGTACTATTGAGTGATCCGTTACATATTTTAGTCCTTCATAATCATGAGCCTCTACTGGCTGTTCTACTAATTCTATGTCTAATTGCTTATCTTGCATTGAGTCTAAAATTCTAACTGCTTCCTTAGGTTTCCACGCTTGATTTGCATCTATTCTCAGTCTTACATTTGGACCAATTGCTTTTCTTATGGCCTCAAGTCTTTTTACATCAAGCCTTGGATCTATTCCTACCTTTACTTTTAAAGTGTCGTATTTTCTTTTTACTGCATCTATGGCATCTCTTGCCATTTCTTCAGGATCGTTTACAGAAATTGTTATGTCTGTTACTATTTTATTTCTAGATCCTCCCATTAATTTGTAAACGGGTATTTTGTGAAGTTGTCCATATAAATCCCAAAGTGCAATGTCACAGGCTGCCTTTGCACTTGTATTTTTTACTATGCATGAATTTATATCTTTCATCAAGTTTTCAAAATCATCTATGTCTCTACCTACTATTGTTTTAATTATATGGTCTTTAAAAGCACCGATAATTGATCCTTGTGTTTCGCCAGTTACTGCTCCAGTTGGTGGAGCTTCTCCATATCCTATTTCTCCAGTATCTGTATGTACCTCAACTATTATGTCTTCAACACTATTTACAGATCTTAGTGCTGTCTTAAAGGGAACACGTAATGGTACAGACAAAATGCCTAATTTTACTTTTGTTATTTTCATTTTTACCTCCTTCTAAGTTTTCATTTAGGATTATAAAAATTTTAATCCCAAATAAAAAAGCCCAGCAAAATAAAAGTTATTTATTTACTGGGTCTCAAATTGTTTCTTGATCTATTGTAATAGCTCATGCAAAATGAAGCAGTTAATATTTATTTGTGAAAATATTTTATAATACACAAAATATTTTGTCAATATATTATCGTATTAAAGTTAAATTGTAAAAGATTAAAAGTTTAATAAATACAAAATTCAATTAAGAATAAACTTAATACAAATTAAATCTCCAAGATAATGCTAAGGCTTGTAAATAGATTTATAAATTAAATTTTTATTAGATAAAGAAAAGCACTTGACCATAGACTAATAAATTTATTTAGATAAAAATTACAGAATTAGCTCTAGGAATTCTTGACAAGATGTTTCAATATTAATAGAAAAAAATAAATTTTATGATAAAGAAAAAGCAAATATAATAAAATGACTTAAAAATCATATAATAGGAAGATGCTTAAAAAATTTTAATCAAAAGAGATAATGACTAAATTCAAGCATTTAATAAAAAAGTGATGGGCATAATAGAACTATCTACTATGCAACATCACTTTTACTTAATTATCTATTCAAATTTTCCGTGACAGTTTTTATATTTTTTTCCGCTTCCGCATGGGCATGGGTCATTTCTTCCAACCTTTTTTTCTTTTCTTACATAAGGTTTTTGTTTTCCGTCATCTGGATTTACAGTTTCAATTTCTTTTGCAACTCTAACTCTTTGTACTCTTTCAGGATTTATTACATGATAAAGCATTTTAACTGTGTCTTCTTTGATTGATTCGTTCATTTCTTCGAACATATCAAAGCCTTCTTCTGCGTAAGCTCTAACTGGGTCAGTTTGTCCAACTGCACGAAGTCCAATTCCTTTTCTTAGTTGATCCATTGCGTCGATGTGATCCATCCACTTTTGGTCAACATTTTGAAGTAGGGCAACTCTTTCTATTTCTCTAAACTTTTCGTCGCCAAAATCTTCTTCTTTTTCTTTATATTTTTTATCAGCAAGTTCTTTAATGTATTCTTTTAAAGATTCTGCTGTTGGATTTTCAAGTTCCTTTAAGAAATTTTCATCAAAGTCAAAAACATTTACTCCGAAGTTTCTAATTGATTCGAAGTCTAAATATCTTTTGTTATTGTCATCAAGCTTGTTGTAAAAGTCGATTGTCTTGTCGATTACATCATTTCTCATTGCGATGATGTCATCTTTTAAGTTTTCACCTTCAAGCACTCTTCTTCTTTCACTGTAGATCACTTCTCTTTGTTTATTCATAACATCGTCGTATTTTAAGACATTTTTACGAATACTAAAGTTATTTCCTTCTACTTTTCTTTGTGCTGATTCAATAAGTCTTGTTAAAATTTTTGCTTCAACGGGTTCATCTTCTGGTGAATCAATTTTAAGCATTGTTTCTTTAAATCTATCTCCAGCAAATAGTCTAATTAAATCGTCATCTGCTGATATATAAAATCTTGAAGAACCAGGGTCTCCTTGACGACCTGAACGACCACGGAGTTGGTTGTCGATACGTCTTGACTCATGTCTTTCTGTACCTATTATTCTAAGTCCGCCGACTTTTTTTACTTCTTCGGCTTCTTTGTCAGTTTCTTCTTTGAATTTTTTAACAAGATTTTGATAATCTTCTCTTGCTTTTAAAATTTCTGGGTCATCTGTTTTGAAATATGAGTCTGCATATTCAAGCATTTCTTCTTCCATGCCTTGCTTTTTAAGTTCTTTCTTTGCAAGGTATTCTGGATTACCACCAAGTACAATGTCGGTACCACGACCTGCCATGTTTGTGGCAATAGTTACTTGACCAAAACGACCAGCTTGTGCGACAATTTCAGATTCTTGTGCATGCTTTTTAGCATTCAATACATTATGTTTAATGCCTGCACGCTTCAAGTATTTTGAAAGCACTTCTGATTTGTCAATGGATATTGTACCAACTAGCACTGGTTGTCCTTTTTCATGTGCTTCTGCAATTTCTCTAGTAACAGCTTTGAATTTTGCATCTTCGTTGATGTAAATATGATCATTTTCGTCTATTCTTATGACAGGTTTATTTGTAGGAATTTCAACAACGTCTATGTTATAGATGTCTCTAAATTCGCCTTCTTCTGTCATTGCCGTACCAGTCATACCAGAAAGTTTGTCGTACATTCTAAAGTAGTTTTGGAATGTAATTGTAGCAAGAGTTTTTGATTCTGCTTGTACTTCAAGTCCTTCTTTTGCCTCAATTGCTTGGTGAAGACCTTCAGAATATCTTCTACCATACATTAGACGACCGGTAAATTCATCAACTATAATAATTTCGCCATCTTTAATAACATAGTCAATATCTTTGTGCATTGTACCAGCAGCTTTTAAAGCTTGGTTAATGTGGTGAGATAATTCCATATTAGATGCGTCTGATAAGTTTTCAATGCCAAAATATTTTTCAGCCTTTTCAATACCCTTATCAGTTAATGTTGCAGTTTTGTCTTTTTCGTTTATAACATAGTCAACAGTTTCTTCTTCGAATTCTCTATTGAATCTTTCAAGGTCTATTTCATCTTGGCTCTTAATTCTATGAGATAAAGTATTTACAAAATCTCTTGCTCTAACATATAAATCAACAGATTCGTCGCCTTGACCAGAAATAATAAGAGGTGTTCTAGCTTCATCAATTAAAATTGAGTCAACTTCATCGACTATACAAAAATGAAGTCCTCTTTGTACCATTTCTTCTTTATAGATAACCATATTATCTCTAAGATAGTCGAAACCAAATTCATTATTTGTACCGTAAGTTATGTCCGCATTGTAGGCAGCTTTTCTCTCGTCTTGATCCATATCGTGAATAATACATCCGACAGTAAGTCCCAAGAACTCGTAAACTTTACCCATCCAGTCTCTATCACGGCTTGCCAAATAATCATTTACAGTTACAATATGTGTGCCCTTGCCTTCAAGAGCGTTTAAGTAAGCTGGAAGTGTAGCAACAAGTGTCTTACCTTCACCTGTTTTCATTTCAGCAATTCTACCTTGATGAAGAATAATACCACCGATTACTTGTACTCTAAAGTGCTTCATGCCAAGCACTCTCCATGCAGCTTCTCTTACAACAGCAAAAGCTTCAGGAAGTATATCGTCTGTAGTTTCACCATTTTTAATTCTATTTTTAAATTCTTCAGTTTTTTCTTTTAGCTCAGTATCTGAAAGTTTTTCCATCTCGCCTTCAAGGCTCATAACTTTATTTACAAGGGGCTCGATCTTTTTTAGTTCCCTATCGCTGTAGGTACCAAAAATCTTTTCCATTAAACCCATTTTACCACTCCTTTTACCTGACGTTTAATTTTATCATTAAATGGCATATTTTACAATAAAAAACAATTTTTACTTATCTCTATAAATTATATTGTTAGAAATATTTAATGTCAATATAAATAGCTTAAATACTTAATTTTAATTGAATTTAGATGCTCATCAACTATACAAATTTTAATTTTTATATTAAAATGTATTTAATGAAGAGGAGGTTAATATGATATTAGTAGTTGACTTTGGGGGCCAATACAATCAGTTAATAGCAAGAAGAATAAGAGACTTAAACATTTACTGTGAAGTTGTACCCTACAACAAGGCCTTAAAAGAATTAGAAAATAGAAAAAACGTAGAAGGAATAATATTCACAGGTGGACCTAATTCAGTATATGAAGAAAGTGCACCAAAAATTGAAAAAGAAATCTTTGACAAAAACATTCCAATACTTGGACTTTGCTACGGAATGCAACTCATGGCATACGCATTAGGTGGCGAAGTAGTTAGTGCACCAAAAGAAAGAGAATTTGGAAAAACAGAAATCACAACAGAAACATCGGAAATATTTAAAAACTTAGAAAAAAAAGAATCAGTTTGGATGAGCCATGTAGATAGAGTAGAAAAAGTGCCAGAAGGATTCGAAATAATTGCACGTAGCAAAAACTGTCCAGTAGTAGCAATGGCAAATGTAGATAAAAATCTTTACGCACTACAATTCCATCCAGAAGTAAATCACACAGTCCACGGCAAAAAAATGCTAGAAAACTTTGCAGTAAATATTTGCGGTGCAAAAAAAGACTGGACAATGGAAAACTACGCAAAAAAAGCAATAAAAGAAATAAAAGAAAAAGTTGGAGACGGAAAAGTACTACTTGCATTATCAGGTGGTGTTGACTCATCAGTAACAGCAGCACTAATATCAAAAGCAGTAGGTGAAAAATTAACTTGCATCTTCGTAGATCACGGACTAATGAGAAAGAATGAAGGCGACGAAGTAGAAGAAGCATTCAAAGACTCAGGTATGCACTTCATAAGAGTAGATGCAGAAAAAAGATTTTTAGAAAAACTTTCTGGAGTAACAGATCCAGAAAGAAAGAGAAAAATAATCGGAGAAGAATTTATAAGAGTCTTTGAAGAAGAAGGACAAAAAATAAAATCAGTAGATTATTTAGCACAGGGAACAATCTACCCAGATGTAATCGAATCAGGATTAGGCGACTCAGCAGTAATAAAATCTCACCACAATGTAGGAGGTCTTCCTGATTTTGTTGACTTCAAAGAAATAATTGAACCACTTAGAATGTTATTTAAAGACGAAGTTCGAAACCTTGGACGAGAATTAGGACTACCTGACTATTTAGTAGACAGACAACCTTTCCCTGGACCAGGACTAGCGATAAGAGTATTGGGAGAAATAACAAAAGAAAAATTAGACATTTTACGCGACGCAGACAAAATTTTCAGAGACGAATTAGAAGCTGCAAAACTAGAAGACATCAACCAATATTTTGCAGTCTTAACAAATATCAGAACAGTTGGAGTAATGGGCGACTTTAGAACTTACGACTACACACTTGCCCTCCGCGCAGTATCAACAACAGACTTTATGACAGCTGATTTCACAAAAATACCATGGGAAATTTTAGAAAAAGTATCAACCAGAATAGTAAACGAAGTAGATCATATAAATAGAATAGTCTACGACATAACATCAAAACCACCAGCAACAATTGAGTGGGAATAGTAGCAAAATTTTCTAAAATGGCTTAATTACAAGCTATAGAGAGAATGAAAAATGGCTACTGGTACTCAAATGGTACTGGAAGCTAAAAAGAATAAACTAAATAATAGTTCCAAGTGGTTTACATTTGGACAAAAAATTAGACCGTAGTTTTAAGCTGCGGTCTTTTGCGTCTATTTATGTTTTTTAGGAAACGTAATTTCTTAGGGAAAGGCAATTTCCAATTTTTAAATTTTTTGTTATATGGAAAATTCTAAGACATAGAATTTATTAAAAAGGAAAACTTATAAAATAGAAAAATTAGGTAAAAATATATTTAACAGAGAAAGAAAAATTCTATATAGTTGACCTCAAACTATTTAGAATTCTATAACTACTGTTTTTTAAATTTAATAAATAATATAAATCAAGTAGCAAAGCTACAAATACAATTAACCTTATTAGAAAAAGAATATTGACTATATGAGGGAAAAATTGAAGAGTTATCTAAAAAATTATGGAATATATCTATTATTACGAAAATAAACTTTATGAATCCATGCAATTAAAGAATCTTATACCTATAAGGAGTTATGAATTTATTGTATAATATAATTTAAGAAAGTTAATTGGATTTTAAAGATGCTTGGCACAAGGAGTAAAGAAATGTCTAGCTTTGAAAAAATTATTTTTAAACAGACAAAGTTTTAGAAGAAAAAAATATAAGAAAAAGAAATTAAAAAAGCATGCAAATCAACAAAGGACGCAACTTAACTCTTATTGTAATAATAAAGTAAAAAGAATTGACTTAGAAACACTTGCTAAGATATGTTGTGTTCTTGATTGCAGGATTGAAGATATTATGGAATATGTGAGGTAAGTTATGGCAAAATTACAATCAATAGAGCCAAATATTGCTGACTTAGTTAATGGTTGGCTAAAAAGTTATGGATTAGACTATAAACTTGAGCAGGAAAGCTTAAATAAAGAAATTGATAAGGCATTAAATGAATATGCTTCCAAGAGTGGTGGAACTGGTGGAAATAGACCGGATGCTAAATTATTATTACAAGATGAAGCCTTAAATTATTACCCTATTTTAATTGAATATAAGGGATATAAGGGTAAACTAGTTAAACTAAATAAAGATGGAAATGTAGATAATACAACTAGTAAAAATACACCAAACTATAAAAATATTAATTCCTATGCTGTTAATGGAGCTGTTCATTATGCAAATGCAATTTTGCACTACACTTCTTATACTGATGTAATATCAATAGGTGTAACGGGCTATAAGAAAGCAAACGGATCAATAGAACATTCTATAGGAGTATATTATGTATCTAAAGAGAACCTAGGTATAGGTCAAAAAGTTGATGAGTACACCGATTTGTCATTTCTTAGAGAAGATAATTTTAATAATTTTATAAAAAAGGTCAATGAATTATCTTTATCTAATGAAGAATTAGATAGACTAAGATTAAAAAGGGAAAAAGAAATTGAAACATCTCTTACAAAGCTTAACAATGATATCTATAAAGAAGAAAAAGGGTTAAGTGAAAACGACAGGGTATATCTAGTATCTGCATCAATTATGGCAACACTTGGCATACCTGGTAAAGTTCGTCCACTAGAAAAATCAGATCTAGAATCATCGACAGAAGATGGAAATACAGATGGTGAGATTATTGTTAGAAAGATAGAAGCATTTCTAAAAAATAAAAATTTACCAGAGAAAAAACAAAATCTTATTGTTAGAACCCTTAAAAATACTTTGTTATCAGAGAATATAAATAAACCTTATAATGGAGAAAGCCAGTTAAAGAGAATTTTTTGTAAGATAGTAGATGATCTAGGCATCTATTACAAAATTGGTCTAACAACAGACTTTACAGGAAAATTATTCAATGAAATGTATTCTTGGTTTGGATTTACTCAGGATAAATTAAATGATGTCGTTCTAACACCATCATATGTTGCAAAGCTACTTGTAAAACTTGCAAGAGTTGACAAAGATTCTTATGTGTGGGATTTCGCAACTGGATCAGCGGGATTATTAGTTGCTGCTATGAATGAAATGATGATTGATGCTAAAGAAAAGATAAAATCACCTTTAGAATTAGAGAGAAAAATTGCTAAGATTAAGGCAGAACAGCTTTTAGGTATAGAGCTTTTACCAAATATTTACATGCTCGCAATACTTAATATGATTCTTATGGGAGATGGTTCTTCAAATATTATAAACCAAGACTCAATTATAGATTTTGACGGTAGATATGGTTTTGGTAAGACTGATGAGGATTTTCCAGCTACTGCTTTTGTCTTAAATCCACCATATTCAGCTGATGGTTGTGGAATGATTTTTGTTGAAAAAGCCCTGTCTATGATGAATAAAGGATACGCAGCAATCATTATTCAAAACTCAGCAGGAAGTGGAAAAGCTAAAGAATATAATAAGAAAATATTAGAAAATAACACACTTCTTGCGAGTATAAGGATGCCTATAGATTTATTTATAGGTAAATCGAGTGTACAAACTAATATCTATGTATTTAGGGTTGGAGAAACTCATCAAAAAGATGAAATAGTTAAGTTTATTGATTTTGCCAATGATGGATATACAAGAAGTGATAGGAAAAAATCCTCAAACAATTTAAAAGATACTGATAGGGCAAAAGAAAGATATGAAGAAATCGTCAACCTTGTTAGATTTGGTAAAAGTAAATTAAATATATTTACTGAAAAAGAATACTATGAAGGAACTATTGACCCAGCAAATGGAGCAGATTGGAATCAATCAGCACCCATTGACAGAAGACCTACTCTTAATGATTTCAAAAAGACGGTAGCAGACTTTTTGGCTTGGGAAGTATCAGCCCTTATGAAAAACGAAAGCGAGGACGAGTCCTTAAAAAAATAGATGCCTCACTCAATGAAAAACTCCAAAATGTTGAGTGGGGCGAATATAGGATTGGAGATTTGTTTGAAATACATTCAAGTAAAAAAATATTTCATGCTAATGCAATAGATACAATCTATGATGAAAAAGTTGAGAAATCTCATCCGTATGTAGTTAGAAAAACAACTGATAATGGTATAAGAGGATATATAGTAGAAAATGAAAAGTATCTTAATGAAGCAAATTCTATTACATTTGCTCAAGATACATTTTCTGTGTATTACCAAAAATATGAATATTACACAGGTAATAAAGTTAAAGTGTTAAAACCTAAATATAATAATATAACCGAAAAATCTATGATATTTTTATCTGGATGTATTCAGAATTATTTACAAAACTATTCATGGGGTGTAGGTTCAACAGTAGAAACTATATCAGAGATTACTTTTACACTTCCAACAAAAAACAATCGAATAGATTTTGAATTTATGGAATCTTTTGTCGCCGAGCTGGAAGCTCAACGACTTGCCGAGCTGGAAGCTCAACGACTTGCCGAGCTGGAAGCTTATTTAACGGTAACTGGATTAAAAGATTATAAACTTAATAATGATGAAATAGAAGTATTAAATAATATTGATAAAATTATATGGAAAGAATTTAAAATGGGAGATTTATTTGAAAGAGTAAAAACAAAAAAATTACCATATAAAGCAAAAGAACTTCCAAAAGAACCTATAGATAATTATACACTTCCTCTTTTGACTTCAAGTTTTATGAACCAAGGCCTAAATTATTACGGACCTAAAATAAATGCAACTATATTAAAAAATGTAATTTCTATACCATCTAATAGCGACGTATATAGGTCATATTACCAATCAAGGGAATTTTCTGTACTATCAGATGCTTATGCTATTGAGTGGAAAAATAAAGAAATAGAATTAAGTCCTAATGGTTATTTATTTGCAGTATCTTGCATTAATAAAGTTACTGACTTACCAATATATTCATATAAAAATAAATTAGGTGGATGGAATGTAGTCAAGAATAAATATATCAAACTTCCTGTAGAGTCAAATGGAGAAATTGATTTTAACTATATGGAAAATTTAACACAAGCTATTAAAAAGTTAGTAATAAAAGATGTTGTAAAATACGCAGATAAAAAACTAGAAACTACAAAAGAATTATTAAAATACACGACGTAAGACATGGAGAGATATTATAAAGGGAGTTAGTTTATGAAAGCTATAGACTTGCATATTCATACCATTAAATCAATTAGTGATAGTCCATTTTCATTTTCAATGGAATCTTTAATTAAATACGTGAATGATATGAAATTAGATATAATTGGCATCACAAATCATAACTTATTCGATGCTGAGCAATTCAAAAAAATTCGTGAAGAATTAGATATTAAAGTTCTTCCTGGAATAGAAATTAATTTTGAGGGAGGACATTTACTGCTTTTAAGTGAAGATGAAAATTTAGATGATTTTTCAAGTAAATGCAATAAAGTTCAAGAAAAAATTAGAAGTACAAATGACAATATTAATAAAGATGAATTGATCGAAATATTTAAAGACTTAAGTAAATATTTGCTGATTCCACATAATCCTAAAAAACCAAAAGTACCTATTCAAATAATAAGAGAAATGAAAAAACATATAAGTGCTATAGAAGTATCTAGTATAAAAGATTTTTTAAGGGAATATAAAAACAATAATGATTTTACTCCTGTTTGGTTTAGCGATATTAGGATTGATATTGAACTTGATATAAAGAAAAGAGGAAGAATTTATTTAGATATAGGTAATAATTCTCTTAATTCAATTAAATTAGCACTTTCAGATAAAAATAAAGTTAGGTTATCTATTTATGAGTCTAATTCTTTATTTCCAATAAATAATGAATCTTTTCAAATTTCAACAGGTTTAAATGTATTGTTGGGAGCAAGATCAAGCGGCAAATCTTATTTTTTAAATAAAGTCGAAAGTGCTAATGAAAATGTAAAGCATATTAGGCAGTTTTCATTATTAGATAAACAAAATTCAGATAATAAAGAATTCGATGTCCGTTTAAGTAATGAAAATAGCATTCAAGGAGAAAATAGGTTTATAGATTTTAAAAACTTAATCGAAGAAATATCGAATGTTGATTTAAAAAAAATAAAGAAGAATATAGATGACTACGTAGAGTCTTTATTGAAATTTGCAAATGAAGAAGAAAGAAGAGATGTTTTTTCAAAATCAAAGCTCTATACTCAGAATTTATATGCCAGTAAAGAAATCAAATCACTAGATAAATTGATTAGTAGCATTGAAAATTTAATTCTAAATATAGAATACAAAGAGACAATTGAAAAATACCTAGATATAATTAATCTTAAAAACCTAATAATAGATTTATCTAAATTAGCTAAAAGCATATGCAGAGAAAATATTATAAGAAAAAAAGCAAATGAAATAATTGAAGATGTTAAACCAAAGCTAGAAGTTAAAACTATATCTAACAGGGTCATAGATGTAGATTTAAAAGAATATTTAACCTCGAAAAGCAAAATAGAAAAATTTAATTATATTTGTAAATTGGTAAAGAAAGAACGAACAATTGAATTAGATAAAATTGGGAAGTTTACATTAATAATGAAAACAGGATATTATAAAAATGTTAGCGAAATAAAAGAACATGCAAAAACGAATGTTGCTTTAGCGGATATATTTAAGTCTTCATATAAAGATGGTTACAAATATCTACAAAATTTAAGTGAAGCAAATATTTCGAAAGTTGATTATTGGAAATATTATGTTAATGTAAAGTTTGATATAATTAATGAATTTAAGTTATCAGCATCAGGTGGAGAAAGAACAGAATATAATTTACTTAATGAAATAAAATCAGCAAACGATTATGATATTCTTCTTATTGATGAGCCAGAATCTTCATTTGATAATATCTTCTTAAATACGGAAGTTAATAATATGGTAAAAGATATTTCGAAAAAAATGCCTGTTATTTTAGCTACTCATAATAATACAACAGGGTTGTCAATAAATCCAGATTATATATTATATACTAAACGAGAGTCAACTACTGAAGATATCAAATTTAAAATATATAGTGGGAATATAGATTCAAAGACTTTAAAATGTTTTGGGAACGAAAACGACACTGTTGAAACTTACAGCATCTTAATGGATTCACTGGAAGCAGGTGAAGAGGCATATAAGAAAAGAGAGGGTATATATGAATTACACAAAAATTGAAAATAACAATGTATACTTTAGGTTGAGTTATACAGATGATTGGAAATTAATTTCAGACATAATAGGTGATGATTTAATAAAACTTATAGAAAAATGTATAGATGAAGATGATTTTGAAATAGAAGAATTTAATGAATCACTTATTAAAAATGAAGCTCATAAAATTATTTATAAAAGTATCTATCAAAAAATTAAGGAGATTCAGATCAATAAAGATAATATAATTGATGAAAATACTCAACGATACAATGATATAATAGAAAAATACAGTAAATAGATTAAGTGTGTATTATTAGAGTTTTCCGGTACTGGGACTGGGACGGGACTAAAAATTTGAAAATGTCCTATAATTAGATGGATCTAGTGATATTAGAAAAAATAGAATATAGTATTTTGAATGGTTTGGGATATATCGTACATTTGGAAAAGAAGAGTGGGAATAGTTCCAAAAAATAATAAACAATATAAATTCAATTGCTATATAAGATTAAAAACTGCAACTGGGATTAAAATGTCCGACTGGTACTCAAATGGTATTTGCAGTCAAAAAAGAATAAACTGAATAATAGTTCCAAGTGATTTACACTTGGGCATGAATAAGGGGCTTTTGCAAAAGTCCCTTATTTATGGGGAATTAAGTTTAACATTAGACAAAGATAAAGCAAGATTATATTTTTGAGATAAAAATATATGATATTTTCTAATTTGCAAAGGTATATAATACATATAATATAGTAGATAATAGGGTACTTAGCTCTGTAATATCAATGTGTATTGTTTTATTAACAGCAGGCTTCAATTCAGGATAGTGTATAAAAATCACAGTACCTTTATTTATAATAATTGTGATTTTAACATTTATATTTTTTAGTCTATCTTTTTATGTAGGTTTATACCAAGGGCTTAAGGTGTAAAGAGCTTTGATGCTGCTGGAGGATTATCGTATTATTTATTTTCATATTACAATTAATATTAGCTATAAAGACATTTTTACATATGATATTGTCGAATGAAAATAAAACTAGAAGATTTTAGGAGTAATTAAATGATTAATTTAGACAGAACATTAACAATAGAGGAAGCAATAAAAATAATAGATGGTAGAGATAAGATAGAATTTAGTGAAAAGGCTATTAATAGAGTAAGAAAATCTTCTAGATTAATAGAAAAAGCTATAGAAAGCGATAGACCTATATATGGTGTAACAACAGGACTTGGAGCAAATAGCAACAGAAACATTTCTCTTGAAAGTGCAAGAATATATCAAGAAAAAATTCTAATGTCCCATGCTGTATCAGTTGGAGAACCTTTAAGTGAGCAACAGACAAGAGCAATAATGCTTATGATTATTTTGAATGGCATAAAAGGATATAGTGGAGTTAGAATTAGTACGCTTGAGTTTTATAAAGAAATGTTAAATAAAAATTTATATCCATTTGTCCCATCAAAGGGATCTGTTGGCTATTTAAATCTTGAAGCACATATAGGACTTGCAGCGATAGGAAAGGGAAAGTTTTACAAAGATGGAAAGTTTGTAGATTCTAAAGAAGTTTTATCTGAACTAAATATTAAACCATTAGAATTATCATATAAAGAAGCTCTTTTTTTAATATCGGGGACAACATCTGTAACGGCATTTGCAATTTTAGCTATTAATGATATGAAAATTTTATTTGAAAATTATAAACTAATATCTGCAATGGAAATAGAAGTAAGTTGTGCAACGACAAGGTTTTTAGACAAAAGACTTATGTCGGTAAGAAAACAAATAGAGCAAAAAAATATAGCACAGGATATTTTAGACATATTAGAAGGTTCAGAAATATGTAAATACTATTATGATAAATCATTGCAAAATGCACTTTCAATTAGATGTATTCCTCAGTTAATGGGTCCTGTTCTTAAGAAAATAAATGAGGCAGAAGAAACAGTTTTAAGAGAGATGAATTCTTGTACTGATAACCCAATTTTATATCAAGATTTAGATGAATTTGAAGTAATATCAGGTTGTAATGCTGATTCATCATATATTGGTCTTGAAATGGACTGTTGTTGTATTGCAATGACAATGCTTGCTAAAATGAGTGAGCGAAGGACATTTCGATTACTAGATAGTTCACTTTCCAATAAACCAGCTTTTTTAGTCGAAGGCAATGGCGAGGATTCAGGACTTATGATTGTTCAGTATACACAAGCAGGGATTTTAAATGAAATGAGAATAAATTCTACTCCAGGTATAATAGATAATATTCCAACATCTGCAAATCAAGAAGATTATGTTGCTATGGGATTTAATTCTTCAAAAAAAATTTTAAAACAGATAGAAAATTTAAGATATATTATGGCAATTGAGTTACTTGTAATTTATCAAGCAAATAGATTTAACGATCCAAACTTAAAACGTAGTGAAATTACAAATAAAATATATCAAAAATTAAAATTCATACCTGAATTAAAAGAGGATTATAAATTTCATCCATATATTGAGAGATTAAATGAAATGCTAAAAGAAAAGTTAATATAATAATTTAACAAAAGTCTTCCACTTAAATGTGCTTAGTATTAAATATTAAAGAAGGAGTTTTAAAATGTATGTAAGTGCAAGAAAATATTAGACAAGTTATAAAAATATATTTTATTATTAAATAAATTGCTTGTAATGGATAAGCTATCCTAAATAGGACAAATTAAAACAAAAAATGATATAGCATAAATAGAGGTATCATGAGGTATTGTAATGGCAAAACATTATGAGGAAGAAAAAAACAATTAGTAAAAATTGGATAGGATCAAATATTTTTACAACAATCGATATTTTTTTAGGATAGAATATAATTTTTGCATCTATCATAATAAAAAATTTGAATTTTTAAGTCAAGAGTAAAGACTACACACTGATCTTTAAAGCAGCTCTTGACAAAAATCTTCAAATTTTTTTAAACTAGATAATTAGGCAAAAAGAAAGATTTTGATGAATCTCGACCTTTTAGTCTAATTGTGACAAAATATAGGTCATAAATATTTAAACTATTAGAATTTTATACTAAAAGTATATTTTTTGATTTTAGAAAAAATATCAGTTCACATCCTGTCGAAAGAGCTGATACACAAAACTTTTTACATACTCAATTAAATTATTTTTCCATAAGAAATTTTAAATTTTTTTCAACTAAATTTATCCCTTTTTGATAGGCACTAAGATAATATTTAAGTATAAGATTTAATGTAGTTTCAGAATAACTGTAAAGTTCTCCTTTGAAATAATTTTCTATTGTTGTATTAGCAGCACTTTGCGATGAATCGTATAAGTCTCGGTTATTGTCTAAAAGTTTGGGTTCATTTTTTCTAACATCTTCTTCCCAGTACATATAAATAAGCATTATAGAATTCACCAAGGTGTTTTTGCGTTTTGAAATATTTGGAAGAAATTTTTTTATTTTATTAAAATATTCAGGTTCAGAATACTGCATCATATAAGCATATTTTTCTGTAAGTAAATTTCTATTATCTTTCTTAGCACTGATTAAATCACTTAAGTAAGAAGTTAGTATTATGTCATTGTATATACTCCAGTAACAAAGTCGAGAGTATATAAATGTAAAAGAATTATCCTGGCAAAAAGCCCTTTTACCTATATTATTTACGTTAGTAAAAAAGTTCCATTCATTGATTACAATTTTTTTAAGAGTTTCATCTCTTTTTTTTGGTATTGAATCGTTTTTCATATTTATCCTACTTTATCCATGTATCTTCATTTTTCAATTCGATATTATTTATTCTTTGTGCAATTTCAAAAGAATGATATTTTAAAAAGTCAGCATGAGAGTTTGAAAGTTTAACCTTATTTAAGTGTTTTACTAATTTTTCACATAACTCTTCAATGATTTTGATTTTCTTTAAAGATTCATTAACATCATTATAGGACAACAAAATATCAAATTTTGAGCAAGTATATTCTCCAAGTAAAGGTAATGATTTTAAAGAGCTATATTGCCATTTATAGAAAGGCATATATTTTTTATTTATAAGATGTATAAACTCACAATAATATTGTAAGAATTCACTAAGGGCAATTTGCGCTCCCATTAGATTATTTCTTTTTAAACATCTTGGATAATTGTATTGACCTGATTGAGCAATTTTATTGCAAAGGTAAGCTAATTTTTTTAAAACTAAATCTTTTGGATAATAAGCTAAAAGCCTCTGCCTAATATAAGAAAATTTGCCATAGTTATCTTCAAATACTTTTCCATTTGTAGCAACTGATAAAAGATCTTGAGGTACTTTTCTAAATTCATTTAAAGTTAAAGGACCTTTTTCAAAAAGAGTATAATATTTGTAAAAATCTTCTATTGAAATAATTTTTATAACTCCATCTCCTAAATTAATTTCATTTACAGGAACGTGGCTCATAATATCTTTAGGTAAGAACCAAGAGCATTTTTTGATAAAATCATGATCCCGAGATATTTCATCATCAAAGCCGTAACATTCAGAACCTTCTCCAATTAAACCAAAAGCAGAGTATCTAAAAAGATCGGGGTAATTTTTTAAAACGAAAGGCTTTACTTCATTTAAATAAAAATCTTCTGATATTTCGAGCCCTTTTTTTAAATTTTTGCCAGTAGCATCAAATGTTAAAACAGTATCTGATTTTTTTTCGATAAAATTTAAATTGCTTTCTATATTTTTATAAGCTTCACTTTCTTTTCCATAAGTATTTTCTATAATTTTTTTAGATATTATATAAAGAGATTTACTTTTTTCAATATCGCCTATATTAAAATAATATTTTGCAAGGTTGTTGAGTACACTTGCATAAAGTGGGTTATTAGGGGAAATCTTACTTTCAAGAAAATCTTTAGCCTTAAAGATATATTCTTTTGCTTCACTAATTTTATTCAGCTTGAGAGAAACATCAAATAAATTATTATATGTAGTTGCAAGTTGAATGCTATGATGTGGAATACTTTTTAATATTTCTTCTGCTGATTTTAAAAGGTTATAGGCTTTTTCTGCATTATTATCTTCCAAATATAAAAGTGCTAAATTATTTGCATTTGATGCATAAGAGTAGTTGTATAGGTTTAAAACTTCATATATTGAATTAGCTTCTTCAAATAGTCTAATAGCTTCTTTTTTATTTGAGTTCATTCTATAAGCATTTGCCAAATTCATAATTGTATTTGCATAGGCTTCAGAATTCGTATCAAAATATTTTTCGAATATTGTTTTAGCAAGATTTAAACTCTTTATGCTCTTTTCGTAATTCCCTGTATTTCTAAGTGCTCCGCCATAGTCATTTAAAACTTCGATTAATTTTTTATTGTCCTTGTTTTCAAAGGCCAAGTTTATAGACTCCTCTATTATAGGAAGCATTTCCATTTCTCGTCCATCTCTTAAAAGAGAATGGTATTTTTTTTGTAAATTTTCAAGTTTTTCTAAATACATTTTATTATTTCTCCTACTGGATTTTCAATTATTTCAATAGCAACTATATCATTATTAGGTAAATTATTTAATATGGCAGTTTTAGAACTTTGAAGATTTGAAAGTAGTCCGTTAAATACAGAAATACTTTTGCCAAAAAGACCAATGCGAAATTCAAGTTTTACTAACTCTATGTTAGCTTCTTTAACACATAAGTCAGATACCTTCATTGCACAGATGCTATTTTTAAACTCACAAATCATAAAAGATGAAATATTCGTAGGTTTTTTTGTGGTATTGATTTTTTCGATTATTTCTTCATGAATATTAAGTATATAGATAGAAGAAATTTTTTTAGACTTAAAATATTTATTTATTTCTAATATATCGCTTTCATTTCCATTTAAGATAAATAGCATTCTTCCAGGACATACATTTTTAGATAAAAAAAGATCAACCGGATAATTTAGAAGAACATTATTCATTTCCTTGTAACCAGTGGCTATGCTCTGAAACTCAGCGAGTAAAAAAGAAGACAACATAAAATCACTCCTTTAATTTATTTTATGTAAATAAGAAATGGAATTCAATAAAGTTGAAGAAAATGTTTTGATATTACAATTAAAAGTTTGTTTTGAGTTATTTCTTACTAAAAATTTAAATTACGAAGATGACTATAACTAAAAGTTAATAAAACTACAAATTTAAAAGTCTTAATTTTACAATGCAATGGTTTGCATTTTATTTCATCATTCCGACACAGTATTATATAATTACTTCAAGCTTGATTAATACATAAGCACAAAATAAAAAAATAGGAGGTATTCTATGTTGGAAAAAGGGTTTTCACAACCTACAGAAAGAATTAAAAGATTAAGACAAGTAATAATCGATGCTGTACCAGTAGTTGAATCTGATAGAGCAAGATTAATAACTGAATCTTATAAGGAAACAGAAGGTCTTACAAATATTTTAAGAAGAGCAAAAGCTGTTGAAAAAATATTTAACGAACTTCCAGTTACTATTAGGGATGATGAATTAATAGTAGGTTCAATTACTGTTAATCCTAGATCGACAGGTCTTTGCCCAGAGTTCTCATATGAATGGGTTGAAGCAGAATTTGACACAATGGCAACTCGTATGGCAGATCCGTTTGTAATTCCAGAAAAAACTAAAAAAGAATTACACGAAATATTCAAATATTGGAAAGGTAAGACGACATATGATTATGCAACAAGCCTTATGAGTGACGAAGCTAAAGATTGCATGGCTAATGGGATCTTTACAGTTGGTAATTATTACTTTGGTGGTGTTGGTCATGTAAATGTAGATTATGAAAAGATCATTAAGTATGGTTTTAGAGGGGTTATAGAACAAACTGTAAAAGCTATGAATGATCTCGATGATTCTGATCCAATATCAATTCAAAAAATGCAATTCTACAAAGCTGTTATTATTTCTTACAACGCAGCAATTAATTTTGCACATAGATACGCTAAAAAAGCTGAAGAACTTGCAAATCAAGAAACAAATCCTCAAAGAAAGCAAGAACTTTTAAGAATTTCTTCAAATTGCATGAGAGTTCCCGAATATGGTGCTAGAGATTTCTGGGAAGCTTGTCAAGCATTCTGGTTCGTACAAATATTAGTACAAATTGAATCTAACGGACACTCAATTTCTCCAGGAAGATTTGACCAATATATGTATCCACCATATAAAAATGATAAAAATATTACAAAAGATTTTGCCCAAGAACTTATCGATTGTATATGGGTTAAATTAAATGATATTAACAAGACTCGTGATGAAGTTTCAGCTCAAGCTTTCGCTGGATATGCAGTATTCCAAAACCTATGTGTAGGGGGTGTAGATGGAGAAGGCGTAGATGCGACAAATGATATTTCTTATATGTGTATGGAAGCTGTAGCTCACGTTGCATTACCAGCACCTTCATTCTCAGTTAGAGTTCATCAAAATTCACCATATGAGTTCCTATTAAGAGCATGTGAAGTTTCTAGACTTGGATATGGTGTTCCTGCATTCTACAATGACGAAGTAATAATTCTTAACCTAGTATCTAGAGGAGTTAAACTTGAAGATGCAAGAGATTACTCAATCATCGGATGTGTAGAACCACAAGCTGGACATAGAACAGAAGGATGGCATGATGCTGCGTTCTTTAATATTGCAAAAGTACTTGAAATTGCACTTAACAATGGTAGATGTAATGGAAAACAACTTGGGCCTAAGACTGGCGAATTAGAAGATATGAAAAATATCGATGACATCTTTGATGCATATCAAAAACAAATGGAATACTTTGTTAAATATTTAGCTGAAGCTGATAACTGTGTTGACTATGCTCACGCAGCTAGAGGAAATCTACCTTTCATGTCAGCTATGGTTGATGATTGCATCAAGAGAGGGAAGTCAGTTCAATCTGGTGGAGCTATTTATAACTTCACAGGACCTCAAGCATTTGGTGTAGCTGACTCTGGAGACTCTTTATATGCAATATATAAGAATGTATTTGAAGACAAGAAAATTTCTCTAATAGATTTAAAACACGCTCTAGAAGAAAACTTTGGTTTATCAGATTGTCTAGTTCCAGGATGCGGATGTAATACTCAAACAGTTTCTGCTAAGGTTGGAGAAATGAACGAAGCTGAAATTTACGATGCAGTTAAAAAGATTCTTGCTTCTACTGGTTCTATAAATGTAGACGAGCTTGAAAGTAAATTAACTGGTGGAGATTATTTACAAGCTAATACTTGTGGATGTGGATCTGAACAAACTGGTCAATTTAAGACTATTCAAAAGATTCTTGATAATACAGAAAGCTTTGGTAACGACAATGAGCTTTGTGATAAATTTGCAATCAGAGCTGCTAAAATTTATTGCGATGAGGTTGACAAATATGTAAATCCAAGAGGAGGAGCATTCCAAGCAGGTATTTATCCGGTATCTGCAAATGTATTATTTGGTAAAGATGTAGGAGCACTTCCGGATGGTAGAGCGGCTCATACACCACTTGCTGATGGTGTAAGTCCAAGACAAGGTAAAGACTCTCATGGACCAACAGCTGCGGCAAACTCTGTAGCTAAGTTACCACACTTTCAAGCGTCAAATGGTACGCTTTATAATCAAAAATTCTCTCCAAAAGCCGTAGAAGGAGAAAAAGGACTAAAGAATTTCGTAGCTATTATTAGGTCTTACTTTGATCAAAAGGGTGCTCACGTTCAATTTAACGTTGTAGATAGGCAAACACTAATAGACGCTCAAGAACATCCAGAAGATCATAAAGACTTACTAGTACGTGTAGCTGGATATTCTGCTCACTTCGTAACATTAGCAAAAGAAGTTCAAGACGATATCATTAACAGAACAGAGCACATGATGTAAGGCGGCATAATTATAAGAAGAATAGAACACAGTATGTAAGTGGAGGTGACTATGGATTCTATAAACTACAATGAAAAGGGCGTCGTATTTGATATACAAAGATATTCTATAAATGACGGTCCTGGAATTAGAACCATAGTATTTTTAAAAGGTTGTCCCTTGAGATGTATTTGGTGTTCGAACCCAGAATCACAAAGAAGAGAAAAAGAGCTTATGTTTAGAAGAATTCTTTGTATTCACTGTGGTCTTTGTATAAAAGCTTGCAAACAAGGCGCACTTGATGCAAATAACCTTAATTTTATAGATAGAGATAAGTGTATAATGTGTGAAGAGTGTGCTAATGTTTGTCCATCTAGTGCTCTAGAGGTTAAAGGTAAAGAGATGACAGTAGCTGAAGTTATTGAGGAACTTAAAAAAGATGAAAAATACTATATAAGTTCCAATGGCGGAGTTACATTATCAGGTGGCGAAGCACTGATGCAGCGGGGTTTTGCAAAAGAAATATTTAGAGCCTGCAAGGCAAGAGGTTGGCACACAGCAATAGAAACTGAAGGCTATGTTTCTGAAGAGGCAATAAGAGAGGTTATACCTCATGTAGATTTAGTTTTACTTGATATGAAAGCCAACAACGATGAGATACACAAAAAAGCGACTGGAGTAAGTAATAAGCTTATAAAGAAAAATGCAATGCTAATACAAAATCTATCTGAAACGATTATAAGGGTGCCTACAGTCCCTGGAGTAAATGCTGATATGAAAGAGTTTGGAGATATTGTATCTTTTGTAAAGACTCTTCCGAATGTTAGAGAACTTCACATTTTACCATACCATAATTATGGAGAAGGTAAATATTATTTATTAGGTAGGGATTATGAATTATCTAATTTAGAAAAATTAGATAATGAATATGTAGATAAATTGAAGAAATTTGTAGAATCTAATGGCTTAGTATGCCAAGTTGGAGGCTAAGGAGATAGTATGGATAAAGAATTATTAGAAAAAATAATGGGGCAAGTTTCTAATGAATTAGGAATGGATAAAAAAGAATCTGTAGAAAATTGTTCTGGCACATGTAAAAAAGTAGATGTTACAGAATTTGTTGGAACATCAATTGGAGATACGATAGGTCTAGTAATAGCAAGCGTAGATCCACTATTAGTAGATAAATTGGACTTAGGAAAATATAAATCAATAGGAATTATTGGCTCAAGAACTGGAGCAGGTCCACAAATTATGGCGGTTGACGATGCTGTTAAAGCAACTAATACTGAAGTTGTTACAGTAGAACTACCAAGAGACACAAAGGGTGGAGCAGGACACGGATCTTTAATTTATATTGGAGCTGAAGATGTGTCTGATGCTAGACGTGCGGTTGAAATTGCACTAGACGTTCTTCCAAAATATTTTGGAGATGTTTATGAAAATGATGCAGGACACCTTGAATTTCAATACACTGCAAGAGCAAGCTATTGCCTAGAAAAATCTTTTGGAACACCAATTGGAAAGAGTTTTGGAATGGTAATAGGAGCTCCGGCAGCTATAGGTACAGTGCTTGCCGATGTAGCTGTTAAAGCAGCAAATGTTGAAGTAGTAGGATATTCTTCACCGGCACAGGGAACAAGTTTCTCAAACGAAGTTATACTAACTTTTACAGGAGATTCTGGAGCAGTTCGTCAAGCTGTTAAGGCTTCAATTGACGTTGGTAAAAAATTACTTGGTGCTTTAGGGGATGAACCTAAATCAACAACAAGTCCATATATTTAAAAATTAAAATCAGGAGGTAAATTATGAATTCAGACGCATTAGGAATGGTTGAAACAAAAGGTTTAGTAGGAGCAATAGAAGCTGCAGATGCTATGGTAAAGGCAGCTAATGTAAGTTTAGTAGGATATGAAAAGATTGGTTCTGGTTTAGTAACTGTAATGGTTAGAGGAGATGTAGGGGCAGTCAAAGCAGCCACTGATGCAGGGGCTGCATCAGCCAGAGTTGTTGGTGAAGTTGTTTCCGTCCATGTAATCCCAAGACCACATACTGACACTGAAAAAATTATTCCTCATTTCGACAAATAATATTAAGCCATAAACATTTTTGAAAAGTTAAAATACGACTTTGTATTTTAACTTTTCTATTCATATGACATAGGTGATTTAATGAATATAAATAGAGAAGAATTTGAAGAAATATTAAAGAAAATAATTCTTCAAATGTCCAATAAAAAAAGAATTAACTTTATATTCTCAAATCCATGGGATAATAGATATTTTGTAGCCCTTGATGCGATAAAGACACTTAATATAAATAAGAGTTGTGTTATTAGCAAGAAGTTAAGCGATTGCTATATAAATAAAATCAGTAATTATCTCAAATGGGATGAGATAATTTATCTGGATTGTGAAAAATTAGATCAAATTGCAGAAAATGATGCTTTTTTCCTTAATATAAAATTAAAAAACATTGTAAATGTAATTTTATTTAACGAAGACGAATTAGAGTCTAAGTTAGTTATGAAGCTTTTTGAAAATGGCAAAGATGTATATTTATGGAAAGAAACAGTTAAAAAGGTAACTGGTAGAGAACCTAAAAGATATATCGACAAATTATTAGGATATTATGACGAAATTTTAAGTTACGGAGTAAAAATAGTTGACATAGAGGAAGTGAATAAGTATGAATAGAGCACTAGGACTTGTTGAAGTAATAGGTCTTACAAATGCCATTATTGTTGCTGACACAATGCTTAAGGCGGCAAATATAAAAATGGAAAACATTGAAATTACAAAAGGTATGGGGTTTGTTACTGTAAAAGTTTCAGGAGATGTTGGAGCTGTTAAAGCTGCTGTAGATTCTGGGAAAAGTTTAGCTATTTCATTCGATAAATTCGTTTCATCAAAAGTTATACCAAGACCTGCCAGTGGACTTGATATTGTATTTGATTTAGATAGGGAAAATAGAGAAGAAAAAAGCTCTAAGCCAATAAAAGAAGATAAAAGAGAAACAGTTAATAAAAAAGAAATAAAAACAACTTTAAATGCAGGTGAATCTAAAACTACTGCAAAACTTAAAACCAAGCCTCAATCAAAAGACGTGGAAAAACCAGTAGCTAAAAAAGAAATAAAAGAAGTTAAACCTGAAGCTAAAGCTGAAAAGAAAGCAAGTGTTAAAGAAAAAAGCATGGAAGTAGATAATAATGATAAAAAAATCGATGAAAAAAATTTAGAAGAGGAATCGGATAATACTAAAAGATAAAATTCTGAGATAGTGAGTAGTGATAGTATGTTTATTGCAAAAGTAGTAGGTAATGTTGTAGCAACTAGAAAAAATGATACGCTAGTTGGCTACAAACTTATGATTATTCAACCTATTAATGCAAATGGAGAAGAATATAAGGATCAATCTGTTGCCGCAGATTATGTAGGAGCAGGAATTGGTGAGCTTGTATTAGTTGGTGGAGGATCTTCAGTTCGTGTTGAAAATGAAAGGAAGTCTTCAGTAATAGATTTGGCAATAATAGGTATAATAGATGAATTAATTGTGTGAGGTAAGATATGAATAAAAGATCGGTTTTTGATACTGTTTGTGAGGCTATAGACGCCTCAAAATCAGCTCACAAATTATATATAAAGCTTGGCATTTCAGATAGAGAAGAAATAATAAGAGAATTAAGAAAAGAACTTTTAAATCATGTAGATGAACTTGCACAAATTGGCTATGAAGAAACTTGCATGGGATGTGTTGAGGATAAAGTAGTAAAAATAAAACTCGCAATAGAAAAAACTCCAGGTACAGAAGATTTACTTTCTGAAGTTTTGACAAAGGATAAAGTTATGACACTTTATGAGTACTCAGCATTTGGAATAGCTTGTGCAGTGATGCCAAGTACAAATCCGGTTGCAACAGTTATAAATAATGTTATAGGTTTACTTGCGGCAGGAAATTCTGTTATATTATGTCCTCATCCGAGAGCAATAAAAGTAACTAAATATTTAACAGATATAATTGCAACTACAATATTAAAAGTATGCGGCATAGATAATCTAGTCTCTACACTTTCTGAAGTCAGTATGAAAAATATTTCTGAGATAATGCATCATCCAGATGTGAATCTACTAGTAGTAACAGGTGGAAGTGATATTGCAAGGCAGGCAAATAAATGCGACAAGAAAGTAATATCAGCAGGATCAGGAAATCCAACTTTTATTGTAGATGAAACAGCGGATATTGAAAAAGCTGCAAATTGCATTGTAAGAGGTGCAAGTTTTGATAACAATATTTTATGTGTAACAGAAAAAAATATAGTAATTGTAAGTTCTATTTATGAAAAGTTTAAAAAAGCTCTTGAAAAAGAGAATGTATTTTATATTGATACTTTTGATGATATGTTAAAACTTTCAAAAGTTTTATTGACAGAAGATATGAAGCCAAATAAATTTTTAGGTGGAAAAAGTGTTAATGAAATTTTAGATTTTGCAGGAATAGAATTCCATGGAGATTATAGATTAATTGCTGTAGATGTTCCGAAGATTCATCCATTTGCAATAGAAGAACTTTTAATGCCTGTAATTGCAATAGTTAAAGCTTGCAACTTTGAAGACGCACTTGAAATTTCTTTATGCCTGGAACAAGGACTTCGTCATACAGCTGGAATACATTCAAATAGTATAGAGAGATTGAATATAGCTGCAAAGACAATGCAAACTTCAATATTTGTAAAAAATGGTTGCTCTCTTGATGGAATAGGATTTTCTGACGACAATCCTGTGAGCTTCACAATAGCAAATAGATCTGGTGAAGGTTCAACAAGTGCAAGAAATTTTGCACGTAGGAGAAGATGTGCTTTAATAGACGCTTTTTCAATAAGGTGATTAAATGAAAAAATTAAAAAATGGAACAGAAATTGTATTTGGGGCGAAAGCCTTAAGTGTATTACAAAAATTTGAAAATAAGAAAGTTTTAATAATGACCGATTCTTTTATTTCAAATAGCGTTTTAATGAATACTCTTTTAAGAAATATAAAATCATCTAACAAAGTTATTATATATGACAAAGTAAATCCAGATCCAACACTTGATCTTGTTGGTGAAGCACTTACTATATTTATAAAAGAAAATGTTGATATTTTAATAGGCTTCGGAGGAGGATCTTCAATAGATTCTTCAAAGGGAGTAATTTACTTTGGAAATGAAGTACTTAAAAAGGATATTTATTTTGTTGCAGTACCGACAACAAGTGGCACAGGGTCTGAAGTTACTAGCGTTGCAGTTATAAAAGACAATGATACACATATAAAACATCTTTTACAAAGTGATAATATGCTTCCAAATTTAGCAATTTTAGATTCAGCATTGTTAAAAGAATTGCCGAGAAAAATAATTGCTAACACAGGTATTGATGTATTGACACATGCACTTGAAGCATATGTAGGGAAAAATAGAAGCTCTTTTTCAGACGCTTTATCTGAAAAAGCAGGAGAATTAGTTGTTAAATACTTATATAGAAGCTTTTTAAAAAACAGAGATGTTGAAGCAAAAGAAGAAATGCACTTAGCTTCTATGATGGCAGGAATGTCATTTGAAGAGGCAGGTCTTGGAATAAATCATGCAATAGCACATCAAATAGGAGCATTATTTTATCTACCTCATGGACTTTGTAATGGTTTAATACTTAATGAAGTAATAGACTACAATGCAAAAGATAAAAAAATAAAATCTAGATATGCAAACTTCGCAAGAAAAATTGGTATTTCCAATGCAAAAACTGATGACGAATCCCTAAACAGTCTAAAACAATTTATAAATACATTGCAAAGGATAATGAATATGCCAAAGAATTTAAGCGAATGTAATGTAGAAAGAGAAAAAGTGTTAAGAGAAATGGAGACACTTACAACAAATGCACTGAAGGATAATTGTATGAAGACTGCTCCTAAGAGTATTACAAAAGGAGAAATAAAAGAAATAATTGAAAAAATATATTAGCTTATATAAACTTATTTTTAGTACAATTGGATACGGAGGGGTTTAAGTGCACATTAATAAGATGAATATACCTAATATAAAAATTAATGAAAAATATACAAATGGAAAAAATGCTGAAGATCTTTATTCTATATTTGGCAAGGAGTATTTAGAGCAAATACAAAGAGTTATTTCTGATGTTACTGGACTTGCCTTTGTGACCATTGACTATAAAGGTCAACCTTTAACGGAAATGACAAATTTTTCTAAGAGATGTAAGTATATTAGACAGACGCCAATGCACAAGAAAATATGTGAGCTTTCAGATGCATCTGGTGCTATAAGAGCCGCAGTTTCCAAGAAAACATCTATATATTTTTGCCCATTTAAATTATTAGAAGTAGCTATACCAATAATTATAAATGATAAGTATCTTGGAGCTTTTATAGGTGGACAAGCAATTTGCTCTGATCCTCCGGAAAAAATTCTTCGTATGCAAGATCAACTTTTATTAGAAGAAATTGATTTTAGTAAGCTGGATTTTTTTGATGAAGATGCAGATGCTAAAAAATATACTTACAGAGAATTTGAGTCGACAGTAAAATTAGTAGAACTTATAATTTCTGAATTAGTAAAGAGAGAGGCAATTTCAAGTTACCACGAAAAGGAAAATAAAAGTAAAATCAAAGCTTTAGAAGAAAAGCTAGCTCAAGTAGAAGAAAAGAATTTAGAATTAAAAAAGAAAATTTCGTCTATTAACAATACGGTTAATTTATTATTTTTAAACAATATGATGGAGTCAATTTCAAATCTTGCATTGATAGAAGAAGCTGAAATTACTAGTAAATACAGTGAACATTTTAGGAAATTCGTTATGAATTTTATAGATGTAGAATCAAATTCAGCAAATTTTATTTACAAGACATTAATTGAGTATTTTAAAATGAAGGAAATTCAATATAGAGACAGATTAAAATATGAAATTAGTATTGAAGATGACGTAAGAGAAACAAAAATGCCTTTTAAAGCTTTGATTACTTATGTAATTATAATGTCTTATCTAGGGCTTAATTTTAACGAAGATGATTATGAAATAAAAGTGCATCTAAAGAAAGATAGTGAATATTTTATAGCAATTATAGAAGATAATGGATTAGGAATTTCCGAAGATTCATTTGAAAGATTTAAAAGCACTCATATTGTCAGTACTGAGATAGAAGATATCAATAAATATCTTAGACAGATGGAAGAAGATAGTTTAAATATTTTTAGTGGAGATCTACAAATAAAGATAGAAGAAAATAGTAAAAATACAAAAATATTCATGAAATATCGTTTAAATAGTTAGGATGATTGAATGTATAGTGTTTTATTAGTAAGCAATCAGATCTTAATAAGAACTGCTTTGAAAAAGACAATTGAGAGAAATAAAAATTTTTATATCAAAGATGAAGTTAATACTCCAAAGGAGGCGATTGATTTAATAAATAAGGAAAACATAAATATAGTGTTTTCTGAATTTATGATGCCTTCTATGAATGGCAAAGATTTTATAGATGTTGTTAAAAAAGAGAATAAAGATATAAAGGTTTTTTTGGTGACATTTCCATCTGATTTGTTCTCAAGAGAATATAAAAATATAGATTTAAACCAAGTAATACTTAGACCTATAACATATGAAAAAGTTGAAGAGAAGTTAAAACTATATGAAAAAGATTATAAAAATTTTAACGAAATTAATCTCGTATTAGAGATGCAAAAAGAAGTTAATATGAATGATTTCTTTGCTATATACGAATATTTGACAAAATATATTGATAAATATGATTTTAAAAATAAAGAAGTAGAAAATAAAGTTCAAATAAAAAATAGTTTAAAAAGCATTGCAAATAGAATTATAAATTTAAACAATATTACAGATGAAGCAAAAAAAATAGAAAAAGAAATACCAATCACAAATGCAATTGTTTCAGATTCGAGGCTATGTAAAAACTGGATGTTTAAAATTTTAGAATATTATTTTAAGAGAAAAAGTACTATAAATTATCCAATACTTGAAAATGTTCTACTTTATATTGACGAAAATATTGACAAAAATATATCTCTAAGCGATGTGGTAAAAGAATGTAATATATCACAGGGTTACTTAAGTAGACTTTTCAAATCTGAGTACAATATGACAGTTGTTAATTTTATACACTTTAAGAAGATAAACTTGGCAAAGGAATATATAGTTTTGGAAAATCAAAGCATATCAGATGTAGCTTTTAATTTAGGTTATAACGAATATGGATATTTTAGTAAGGTATTTAAAAAATATGAACAGGAAACAGTTGAACAGTTTAGAAAAGCTAGGTGAAATAAATGAATAAATTTATCGTTACATCCGAGTCTGTAACTGAAGGACATCCTGACAAAGTTTGCGACTTAGTGTCAGATTCAATTTTAGATGAATATTTAAGAGGAGACTTTAACTCAAGAGTCGCTGTTGAAAGTATGATATCTAACAATCTTTTAGTTTTAGCAGGTGAAGTTACATCAAAAGCAAAAGTTAATGTTGAAAAAGTTGCAATAAACACTATTAGAGAAATAGGGTATTCTACAGATGAATCAGGTTTTGATGTAGATAAAGCAATAGTACTTACAAACATTGATGAGCAATCAAAGGACATTGCTAGGGGAGTTAATCGTGAAAAGATTTGTGCAGGAGATCAAGGGTTAGTATATGGATACGCGACAAATGAAAGTAAATCATATCTTCCACTATCTAGTGAACTTTCACACAGACTTAGTAAGAGACTTTCTGAAGTTAGAAAAAAGAATATAATTGCTGGATTATACCCAGATGGGAAATCGCAAGTTAGCTTAGTTTATGAAAATAATATGCCTTCTTATGTAAAATCTGTAGTTTTAGCAGCTCATCACAGAGAAAGTAAAGACATTACAGCGCTTAGATATGAATTGATAAAGGAAGTAATTTTAAAAGAAATTGACAGTTCGCTCCTTAGAAAAGACACAGTAATTCATATAAATGCCACAGGAAGATTTACAATTGGTGGTCCTAAAGCAGACGTTGGACTTACAGGTAGAAAAATTATAGTTGATACATATGGTGGAGTTGGACGTCATGGTGGAGGAGCTTACTCTGGTAAGGATCCATCAAAAGCAGATAGATCCGCATCATATATGGCAAGATATGTTGCTAAAAACATTGTTGCAGCAGGACTTTGTGATAGATGTGAAGTTCAACTTGCTTATGTAATTGGTAAAGAAAATCCAGAAAGTGTTTATATAAATACTTTTGGAACAGAAAAAATAAGCTTGGATAAAATTTATAAAATAGCAAATGAAGTCTTTGATTTAAGTATTGATGCAATAATAAGGAATTTGAAATTACAAAGGCCAATATATAAAAATACAGCCGCTTATGGACATTTTGGAAGAGATGAAAGCGATTTTACATGGGAGAAAACAGATAAAAAAAATGAAATAAAAAATTTAATAAAGTAGGTGTAATATGGATATTTTAACAATATTTGTAGGTTTTGCTGGAGGATTTTTCGGTGCAGCTTATGGTTCAATACCGGCATTTATAATAACGGGTGTATTTGCTTTAGTAGGCTCAGCTTTGACAATTGCAGGAGTAATAGACTACACGGTAGGTTCAGTTGCCTTTGGACCATTCTTTGGACCTCATGTATCTTTTGCAGCAGGGGCAGCAGCAGCGACATATGCCGCAAATTATGCTAAAAAATTAGACAGTTCACAAAATGTTTTAGCATCTTTATTTGGATTAGGAGATATAAAAACATTATTAGTAGGTGGTCTTTATGGAGTAGTTGGAATAATTTCATTTACATTAGTTGAAAAGCAAAAGTATTTTGTAACAGATAGTCCTGGATTTAGCGTATGCGTTGTACTATTTCTAAACAGACTTATACTTGGCAAAACTTCTCTTATTGGATCGTTAAAGAATGGAGAAAAGAGAGAAATTTTATCAAAAGATGAAGCTATAATGAATGGTATCGTTGGTTTTTTATTTGGACTAGGAATAGCAATTATAGGGAAAGTTTTAATAGATGCAGGAGTTGGGAAAGAAGCCATGGGTGCATATCCTGTATTTGTTTTTGGGTTCTCAGCAATATCACTTATATTCCTACAGATGGGATTTTCTATTCCAATTACACACCATATAACTTATCCGGCTGCTACAACTTTTGTGCTGACAGGAAATGTATATTTTGCAGCTTTAACAGGATTAATTAATGGAATACTCTGGGTTATTGCAGGTAAAATCTTTAACTCACATTGTGATACATACATTGACCCACCAGCCGTTGTTATTGCATTAAGTATTTTTGTAATAAATTTAATATTCTAATATAAGGAAAAGGAAGTAATATGTTGGACAATAATGAACTTGTAAAAAAAATAACAAAAGAAGTTAGTAGGAGAATTGATAATATAAATAAGCATAAAATTGTTGTAGGAGTATCCAATAGACATGTACATCTATCACAAGAAGATCTGGAAAGTTTGTTTGGGAAAGGATACAAGCTCACTGAGAAATCAACATTGAAACAACCAGGACAATTTGCTTCAGAAGAATGTGTTATAGTTCGTGGACCAAAGGGTGAATTTAAAAACGTAAGGATTCTTGGCCCTGTGAGAAAAAAATCGCAAGTTGAAATATCTTTGTCCGATTCCTTTAAACTAGGAGTAAAAGCTCCGATAAAAGAATCTGGAAAACTTGAAGGTACACCAGGTATAGAGTTAATAGGACCATGTGGAAGTGTTAAATTAGAAGTTGGAACTATAATAGCTTTAAGACATATACATATGAGACCAGAAGATGCAGATTTTATGCATGTAAGAGATGGCGAATTTGTAGATGTGGAATTCTTTGGAGAAAGGAAAGCTATAATGGGCAATGTACTAGTTAGAGTTAGCGATAAATACCAATTAGAAATGCATCTTGACACAGATGAAGCAAATGCAGTTGGTATAAAAACTAATGACTATGCAGTAATAAGAAAATTTGCAAGGTGAGAAATTGATTAGTAATAAAGAAGTTTTACAGCTTTCAGAACTTATAAAAGAAGAAAAATTTATAGATTTTAAAAACAAAGAATTAAAAGTAGGGGTTGATCTTGGTACTGCAAACATTGTACTTGTAGTTGTCGATGAGAAAAACAAACCTATAACTGGAATTATTAAACCGGCTAAAGTTGTAAAAGATGGAGTTGTAGTTGACTATATAGGTTCAATAAGTATAGTTCGTGAGTTAAAAGAAAAGCTTGAAGAAAGACTGGGAAGTAAGCTTATATATGCATCATGTGCAATTCCACCGGGAATAGATCCTAGAAGCACTAAAGCAATAGCAAATGTAGTTGAATCTAGTGATTTTATTGTAACAAATATAATTGATGAACCTACAGCCGCTGCAGAAACTTTAAAAATAAGTGATGGAGCAATAGTTGATTTAGGAGGTGGTACTACCGGTATAAGCCTTTTAAAAGGTGGAAAAGTAATAGGATCGTGGGATGAAGCCACAGGTGGGCATCACATGAATTTAACTATAGCGGGATATTATAATATTGATTTGGATAAAGCTGAAGAGGTGAAGATTAATTCCAATAACAAAGATATATTTGCCATAGTAAAACCGGTTTTGGAAAAAATGGCAACTATAGTAAAAAATTATCTAGAAGGAAAAGAAGTTGATTCGCTTTATCTAGTAGGTGGTTCATCTAATTTTGATGGAATTGAAGAATTATTTGAAAAAATAACTGGAATAAAAACTTATAGAAGTAAAGAAGCGTTATTAGTGACGCCACTTGGAATAGCAAAGAGTTGTTTAGGAGGAAAAAATGGAAAATAGTATGATAGAAGATATTGTAAGACAAGTAATTGAAGACTTAAAAAAAGACGAGGAAATTAGTTTCGAAAGTCAAACAAAAAATAGTATGAATAATTATGGAGTTTTTGACAATATGGATGAAGCCATAGATGCAGCAGATAGAGCTCAAAAACAACTCTATGAACTATCATTAGATGAACGAGATAGATTTGCAAATGTAATAAGAAAAACTATATTAAAAGAAGATAATTTAAATTTAATGTCTGTAATGGCGGTTGAAGAAACAAAAATTGGTAGAGTAAGTGATAAGAAAATAAAAAATAGAGTTGCCGCACAAAAAACACCTGGTAAAGAAGATTTAAAAACAAACGCACTTACTGGCGCAAATGGATTAATGATTGAAGAATATTGTCCATTTGGCGTAATAGGTTCAATTACACCAACAACGAATCCTACAGAAACAATAATATCTAACTCAATATCTATGATAGTTGGAGGAAATGCAGTGGTATTTTCACCGCATCCTCGTGCAAAGAAAACTTCAATATTATTAATTCAAATGTTAAACAAAGCATTAGTTGAAAATGGAGCACCAGAAAACTTAATTACAATGGTTAAAGAACCATCAATAGAAGCAACAAATGAAATGATGAAAAATCCAAAGGTAAGACTTCTCGTAGCAACAGGAGGACCGGGAATTGTAAAAACAGTTTTATCATCAGGTAAAAAAGCGATTGGTGCAGGAGCAGGTAACCCACCAGTAGTTGTAGATGAAACAGCTGATATTAAAAAAGCGGCAAAAGATATAGTTGATGGATCAAGTTTTGATAACAATGTTCCATGTATAGCAGAAAAAGAAGTATTTGTAGTAGAAACAAAAGCAGATGACTTAATATATTACATGAGACAAAATGGAGCATACTTACTTGATAACGAAACAGATATAAAAAATCTTGATGAATTAGTAAGCCAAGAAAATGGAAAACCTAAGACAGAATTCGTAGGAAAAGATGCAAAGTATATACTAGAAAAAATTGGTATAGAAGTATCAGAGGATATTAGACTAATAATATTTAAAACTAACAAATATCATCATCTAGTACAAGAAGAAATGATGATGCCAATACTTCCAGTAGTGCCAGTTCCAAATGTAGATGAAGCAATAGAATGTGCTCACGAAGCAGAACATGGAAATAGACATACAGCAATTATGCATTCTAAGAATGTAGATAAACTTTCAAAAATGGCAAAACTACTAGAATGCACAATTTTTGTTAAAAATGCACCATCGTATTCAGGAATAGGTGTTGGAGGAGAAGGCTCTACAACTTTCACAATTGCTGGACCTACAGGTGAAGGGATAACAAGTGCAAAGAGTTTTTGCAGAATAAGAAGATGTGTAATTAAAGATTCATTTAACATTAGATAAAAATTAAATAAAAATATATATTTATTTAACACTCCAAAATCATTCTTGAGATTTAGGAGTGTTTTCATGTATAAAAGAGGCTCTATAATCTTTAAAACATGTTATAGAACCTAAATAAAATTTTTAAAACACTTGCAAAGTTATAAACTCTATGTTATAGTAAATGACAATTAAATAATGATCGATGTTTAGAGAGGTCGCGATTTTTAAGAGTAGGTTAACGAAAGGAAAAATCGCCGAAGGAGAAATCCTGGGGATGCAGAGAATATCTGTATAACTGTCACATTAGAAATGCCCATTTCTTTTGTAGTGCGCTCTATTCATTGAGGGCAAAAGAGAATTTTAACTATGAGTCTTTTGCTCATAGTTTTTTTGTTTTAAGGAGAGTTTTATGAAATTATTTGGAAATTTAAATGTGGTAGATAATGAAATATATTTGGGAAAGTATTCCATGAACTATTTGAAAGAAAAATATGGAACGCCACTTTATATTGTGGATGAAGATTTTTTTAGGGAAACTATTAGAAAATTTAAAAATAATTTTAAATCTAATAAATTCAATACAAATATTTTATATGCCTCCAAGGCTCTTTTAAATAAGTATATTGCCAATGTTGTTTGTGAAGAGGGTATTTCAATTGATGCTGTAAGTGGCGGTGAAATTTATACGATTTTAAATTCAAAGATGAGTGCAGATAAAATATATTTTCACGGAAATAATAAGTTGAAAAAAGAACTTGAATTTGCCGTTGACTCTGGTGTTGGAAAAATTGTAATAGATAATGTAAGCGAGATAAATAAGCTTGAAGCTATTTTAAAGGAAAGGAAAAAGACGCAAAAGGTATTAATTAGACTTAATCCTGGAATTGATGCTCATACTCATGAATATATTGCAACTTCAAAAAATGATTCTAAGTTTGGTCTTTCGATTTTTTCGGATGATATATTTGATGTTATTAAGAGAGTAGCTAATTCAAAATATTTTGAACTTCTTGGTTTTCATGCACATATTGGCTCACAAGTTTTTAGAGAGGAATCTTTCTTTTCTGAAGCAGATGAGATGATAAATTTTATAAAAAAAGTTAGTGATAAGGGCATTAGAATCGAAGAACTTAACTTAGGCGGAGGTTTTGGAATTTATTATACGTCTGAAGATTCTCCCTTTGAAATTGAAGGATTTTTAAAGAGGTATATTAAAAAAATCGAAGAGTTTTTAGAAAAAAATAATTTAAAAATAAAAACTATTACCATAGAACCAGGCAGAAGTTTAATATCAAATGCTGGGCACACACTTTATACTGCGGAAATTATTAAAAAAACCTATGGTGGCAAGAATTTTATATTTATAGATGGTTCAATGAATGACAATATAAGGCCTGCGCTATATGGTGCAAAGTATGAGGCTTCTATTGCAAATAAATTTAATGATAATTTAGAAGAAGTATATACTATTGCAGGTAAATGTTGTGAAAGTGGAGATATTATTATAAGGGATATAATGCTTCCAAAGGTAGAGGAGGGAGACCTCATCTTAGTTTCATCTACTGGAGCATATAATTATTCAATGTCTAGTAATTATAATAGGGTTGAAAGACCTGCCATGATTTTTGTATCAGATGAGGTAAAGGTTGCAGTTAGAAGAGAAACATATGAAGATTTAATGAGAAATGATTTGTAATAGGTGAATTATGAAAAATGTTGTTATGAAATTTGGAGGGAGTTCCGTTGCAAATGCAGAAAAGATTATGAGTGTTGCAAGGAACTTGGTCAAGAGAAAGAGAGATTTAAACAATGTAGTCTGTGTAGTTTCTGCAATGGGAGATACCACGGATATTTTAATAAAAAAAGCTCAAGAGATAAATAAAAAACCTCAAAAGAGAGAGATGGACGTTTTGATGGCTACGGGAGAACTTGTATCCTCATCACTTCTTGCAATGGCAGTTGAATCTTTAGGAGAGAAGGCAATATCTTTAAGTGGAGCACAAGCAGGATTTAAAACTTATGGGAGATATGGATTCAGCAAGATTTTAGATGTAGATACAAAATATGTTGAAGAAAAACTTAGAGATAATTACATTGTAATTGTGGCAGGGTTTCAAGGGATTAATGAAGTAGGAGATACTACAACGCTTGGACGTGGAGGTTCAGATACATCAGCTGTTGCCCTTGCAGCTAAGCTTGGATGTGATTGTGAAATTTACACAGATGTTGAAGGAATATATACAGTAGATCCGAGATTCTATAAAAATGCAAAAAAACTTTATCGCATAAGTTATGAAGAGACTATGGAAATGGCACATCTTGGTGCAAAAGTAATTGATCCAAGAGCTGTGGAGCTAGCACAAAAATATGGAGTAAAGCTTTATATTGCACTAAATACTTGCAATGTCTTGGGAACTGTAATTGATAAGGAGGAAAATGTGGAGAAAAGTATTATAAGAGGAGTTTCATCAATAGATAATATTTTGCTTGTAAATAAAAAATTAGAAAATCAAAGTATTGCAGATTTATTTTCTGAACTTGCAAAAAAAGAAGTTAACATTGATGTTATAAATCAAAGTATTATTGGAGATGAAGTTTATGTTTCCTTTACATCAGTAATAGAGGAGAAGGATACAATTAATTCAATTGGAGATGGATTTAATTTTATAGAAAATGTATCAAAAGTTTCAGTGATTGGAAATGCAATGAGAACTGAACCCGGAGTTGCTGCAAGGATATTTGATGTACTTAATGCAAATAATATTAAATTTTATCAAGTTTCCACATCGGAAATTTCCGTATCAATAATTGTAGATACAGTTATTAAAGAAAAAGTTATGAAATTATTTATTAGAGAATTTGATTTATAAGGAGAGATATTATGACTTTATTTACTGGTAGCGGTGTTGCAATAGTAACACCATTTAAAGAAAATTTTGACGTAGATTATGCTAAACTGCAACAACTATTGGACTTTCATTTACAAAATGAAACAGATGCAATAATAATAGTAGGAACAACTGGAGAAGCGTCTACGATGACAAATGAAGAACAAGCAGAAACTGTAAAATTTACAGCGGACTATATTAATGGCAGAATCCCAGTTATTGCTGGTGCAGGATCAAATGATACAAGACATGGTATGTTGCTTTCAAAAATGTGCGAAGATGCTGGGGCAGATGGACTTTTGCAAGTAACTCCATATTATAATAAGACTTCACAGAGGGGATTAATAGAACACTTTAAAAAAATTGCAGAAAGTGTAAAAATTCCAATGCTTTTATACAATGTGCCAGGAAGGACGGGAATGGGCATTGATCCAAAGACACTTCTTGAGCTTTCAAAAATAGATAATATAATTGGAATGAAAGATGCAACTGGCGATTTATCCTATGCTGCAAAGGTAAGAAGTCTTGTAGGTTATGATTTTGACATATATTCAGGAAATGACGATGTTACAATTCCACTTATGAGCCTTGGGGCAAGGGGAGTTATTTCTGTTATAGCAAATATATTTCCAAAAAAAATTCATAATATGACTAAATTGTATTTAGATGGAGAGATAGAAAAAGCAGCTAAACTTCAAACGGATTTAAAAGAATTAAACGATGCACTTTTTGTAGAACCAAATCCAATTCCTGTAAAAGCAGCTATGAATTTACTGGGATATGAAGTAGGAGGGCTTAGACTTCCACTTTTTGAGGCAAGTGAAGATACAAAACATAATTTAAAGAGAATACTAGGTGTGAAATGAAAATATTTATAGTTGGAATAACAGGAGCAATGGGCAGGACTTTCTTTAATTTAGATGGAGATTTTGAAATAGCAGGTGGATTTGCAGAAAAAGAGGATAGAGAGAAAAATATTTATAATAACTTTGAGGATGTAGATGTAGATTTTGATGTAATTATAGATTTTTCAAATAAGAGTATAGTAGATAAGACTATAAAATTTTCAGTAGAGAAGAAAAAGCCACTTGTAGAAGCAACAACAGGTCTTAGCGAAAAGACTATGAATAATTTAAAAAAAGCATCAGAAGAAATTCCAGTAATTTATTCAAGAAATTATTCCTTAGGCATAAATGTAATGGAGAAGATTGTAAGTGAGCTTACAAAAATGTTAGATGGTTTTGACATAGAAATAATAGAAGCTCATCACAATAAAAAGAAAGACGCTCCAAGTGGTACGGCATTAATGCTCTTGGATGCAGTTAAAAAAGAAAGAGATGTTTCTGAAATTTATGATAGGACAAAGATTCACGAAATGCGCAATAAAAATGAAGTAGGTATTTCAAGCATAAGAGCAGGCACAATAAATGGAGATCATACAGTTATCTTTGCAGGAGATAGTGAGATACTTGAGATTAAACACAGTGCAGGGTCAAAAAATATTTTTGCCAATGGAGCAATAAAAGCAGCTAAGTTTTTACTTGGAAAGGAAAAAGGTCTTTATATTTTTAAAGATATATTAGAGTAAACACTCTATAAGAAATTAATTAATAAAATAAGAAAAGAGGAAAAAGATGAAAATTGGAATAGTAGGATATGGAAATTTAGGAAAGTCCCTTAGAGGTCTTATAGAAAGAGATGAAAATCTAAAATTAGTAAAAATATTTACAAGAAGAGATAGAAATTCCTTTAATGATGACAAAATGGAAAGCATAAAAAATCTATTAGAATACAAAGACAAAATTGACGTGTTACTTTTAAGTCTAGGTTCAGCAACAGACATACCAGATATGGCACCAGAAATTATAAAAGATTTTAACACAGTAGATGCTTATGATAACCATGCACATATTCCACAATATTTTGAAAAGATGAATGATATTGCAATAAAAAATGGAAAGGTAGCTTTTGTATCAACAGGTTGGGATCCAGGTTTATTTTCTTTAAATCGTCTAATTGCTGAATCAATTTTAACAAAGGGTCATACAAATACTTTTTGGGGAAAGGGAGTAAGCCAAGGGCATAGTGATGCAGTTAGAAGAATTAAAGGTGTTAAGAGAGCGGTTCAATATACAATTCCAAAAGAAGAAATAATAGAAAATATTAAAGAAAACTCAAAAGATTATAAGAGTTTTGAAACACACAATAGACTTTGCTATGTAGTATGCGAGAAAAAGGATGAAGCTAGAATTAGAGAAGAGATAGTAAATATGGAAGATTACTTCAAACCTTATGAAACAGAAGTAAAATTTATTTCAGAAGAAGAGTTTGAAAGAGATCATACAAAGATGCCACATGGAGGTCATGTAATAAGAGTTGGAGAAACGTTAGAAAATAATCGTGAATTGTATAAATTTACATTAGAGTTGGACTCTAACCCAGATTTTACAGCAGCGGTAATGATAGCAGCATCAAGAGCGGTTTTAAAATATGTAGAAAATAAAAACTATGGAGCTCACACAGTGCTAGATACTCCACCAGCCTATTACAACGAGCTATCTCATGAAGAATTAATAAAAAATTATCTGTAATAAGAATTTATAGGCTGTTGTAGGTGAATAATTTAAAAGTTGTGTGAAAGCAAAAATTGCGACAATAGTATGTGTAAAAAGTCCTCCTAATAAGAGAATAATTAGGAGGACTTTAATGTTCCAAGGAAAAGATATGTCAAATTTTGGATACTTTATAATATCAAATCTCCTTTTACTTTGAAAATCAATAAGTATATAAGTTATTATAAACTAAAAATAAATATTATATGTTTTTAAAATAGCAAGCTTTTAGTTTCAAAAAAATTTTTTAATATCAAATTTAAGAATCACTCTAGCATATTTTTCGATTTATAATATTAAGTCCTTAATTTTGGCGTAATTAATACCATATTAATTGACAACTTTACTAAATAATTGTATAATCGAAAAAATTACTTTTAATTTTGTTTTTGTACTAAACACGAAACTTAATTTAATTTTACTTACTTATTACACTGTTTAAAAAGGAGAAAAAGATGAAAGTTGCAAAATTTGGTGGAAGCTCACTAGCTGATGCGGTTCAACTGAAAAAAGTTAAAGCTATAATAGAAGATGACCTTGAGAGAAAGTATGTCGTTGTGTCTGCACCTGGTAAAGGTGTGAACAATAATCACAAGGTTACTGACCTACTCGCAATGTGTCACGAATTAAGTGTGCATGATTTGAATTTTAACGAAGTTTACAAGATCATCGAAAATGTTTTTAAAAATATTGTCGATGATCTTGTTTTGGATATTGACATTGATAAAATTTTAGACGATGTTAAAAATGAAATTGCAAAGGGTGCTAGTTACGATTTTGTAATTAGTCGTGGTGAATTTATTAGTGCTCAAGTTCTTGCAAATTACATTGGTTATGATTTTGTAGATGCAAGGGATTTAATTGTATTTAACGAGGGTGTCTTGGACATTGACAAGTCTTGTGAAAACATAAAAAATATTTTGACAAAACACGATAGAGCTGTTGTGCCAGGTTTTTATGGCTTAGATGAATTTGGCAAAGTTCATACTTTTTCTAGAGGTGGATCTGATGTTACTGGTTCAGTGATTGCTTCTGCTTTAGATGCTGAAATGTATGAAAACTTTACTGATGTAAGCGGATTTTTAGTTGCAGACCCTAAAATAGTAAAGGACTCCTGTCCTATTGGTACTATTACTTATAAAGAGCTTCGTGAACTTTCCTACATGGGTGCAAAAGTTCTTCACGAAGAGGCTATCTTTCCCCTTCGAGATAAGAATATTCCTATAAACATTAAGAATACTAACGCTCCTCACGAAAAGGGAACTCTTATTGTTTCTAAATGCGATTATAAAAATAAGAATATTGTAACGGGTATTTCTGGAAAAAAAGATTTTACTGTTATAAATCTTGAAAAAGTAAATATGAATACTGAAAAAGATTTTTTCAGAAAGCTAACTACTGTTTTTGAAAGTAACGACATATCAATTGAGCATATGCCTTCAAGTATTGATTCTGTTTCTGTAATTGTCTCAGATTCTTACATCGCTCCAAAAATAAATAAAGTCCTTGAAGAACTAAAAATTTACTTAAATGTAGATAATATTAGTTGGGAAAGAGATATTTCACTTATTGCAGTAGTTGGTCGTGGCATGATAAATGAAAAGGGCGTGTCATCAAGGACTTTTACGGCTCTTGCAAAAAAGGGCGTTAATATAAAAATGATAAGCCAAGGTTCTAGCGAAATTAATATTATTATTGGCGTTGAAACTAAGGACTTTGAAAAAGCTATTGAAGCTATTTACGAAGAATTTTATAAGGAGGAAAAAAATGAAGGTTAATGTAGCAGTTGTTGGTGCAACTGGTTTAGTTGGAAGCATGATGTTAAAGGTTTTGAGCGAGGAAAATTTTCCAATAGACAATTTATATTTATTTAGCTCAAAAAAATCTGCAGGTAAAATCATAAATTATTGTGGTAAAGATTACACTGTTGAGGAATTAAAGGAAGATTCCTTCGATGGAAGAGGAATAAAAATTGCACTATTTTCTGCTGGAGGATCTGTGAGTGAAAAATTTGCTCCAATAGCTGCAAAGGCTGGTGCAGTAGTTGTCGATAATAGCTCTGCTTTTAGAATGGACCCCAATGTTCCCCTAGTTGTCCCTGAAATTAATCCTGAAGATATTAAAAATAACAATGGAATTATTGCAAATCCAAATTGTTCTACAATTCAGTCAGTCCTACCGCTTAAACCAATTCACGATAAATACAAGATTAAAAGAGTTATTTATTCAACTTATCAATCTGTTTCTGGATCTGGCATAAAAGGAATTTCTGACCTTGAAAAAGGCACTAATCTTGCATACAAATATCCAATTAAAAATAATTGTATTCCACAAATTGATGTATTTTTAGACAATGGATACACAAAAGAAGAGATGAAGATGATTAATGAAACTAAAAAAATTCTTCACGATGATTCCCTTCTTGTTACAGCTACAACTGTGCGTGTGCCTGTTAGAAATTCCCATAGCATTTCTATAAATGTTGAAGTTGAGAAGCCTTTTGAAGTTGAAGATGTTAAAAAAATTATCTCAGAATATCCGGGAATAATTTTGGCTGATGATCCTGCAAAGGAAGTTTATCCAATGCCACTTATGTCTGCCGACAAAAATGAAGTCTTTGTTGGAAGAATTAGACGTGACTTTACTGTGGAAAATGGAATAAATTTATGGTCTTGCGCAGACAATATTAGAAAGGGTGCGGCGACAAATGCCGTGCAAATAGCAAAGAAACTCTTGGAGGTTTAATTTGAAAATTGCAATAATGGGCTTTGGTACTGTTGGGACAGGTGTCGAAGAAATTTTGTACAAAAAGAGAAATTCACTTTTAAAAAGAGATTTTGACATAATTATAGATAAAGTTTTAATAAAAAATGTAAATAAAAATAGAAATCCACTAGATAAAAATCTAACCTTCACAGATAATTTTGACGAAATTTTAAATTCTGATGTGGACACAGTTATAGATGTAACTTCAAGTCTTGAAGAAACTCACGAAAGAATTGTAAAATTAATGAATGCTGGAAAAAATATTGTAACGGCAAATAAGGCTGTGGTTTCAAAATATTTTGAAGAGTTAAATGAACTTTCAATTAAAAAAAATGTCTTTTTCTCCTACGAGGCATCTGTTGCTGGTGCAATTCCAATAATTCATCCAATTATGGAAGAAGTTTTCATTAACGATATCTTTGAAATTTCTGGAATTTTAAACGGAACTTCTAATTATATTTTATCAAAAATGGAAATTGAGGGTTTAAATTATGATGAGGTTTTGAAAGAAGCACAGGACCTTGGATACGCAGAAGCTGACCCCACAGCAGATGTTTGTGGTTTCGATTCAATGAGAAAAATAAGAATACTTTCATCAATAGTTTATAATTCAAAAATTAATGAAGATGATATCTTTACTTTTGGGATCGCAAATGTAAAAAAATCTGATTTTGACTTTGCAAAGGCACTTGGCTACTCAATAAGACTTCTTGGGAAATCAAAATTAAAGGATGACAAAATAAATATTTCTGTAATCCCTACATTTGTAAAAGATGACTTTTTTGCAAAAAGCTTCGAATCTACAAATGCAATAAAAATTCTAGGCGAAAATTTTAAAAAATATGAATTAAAGGGTCCTGGAGCAGGAAAGCTTGAAACAGCAGATGCGATAATGCGAGACCTTTTGAGGATTCTTGCAAAAAGAGAAATTAAAACTTTCTATGATTCTGCAAATAATTATGTAGTGGAAAATAATTTAGAAAAAAATTATTATGTGAGATGTGAAAAATTTTCTAAGGAACTTAAAAATTTAATTTCATCAGAGAAAATAATTGGAGAAGAATATCACATAATTACAAAAAAAGTAAACCTCAATAAACTAATAGATGCAATTGATGATTTTGACAAAATCTTTATGGCAGAAATCGAGGAGGAAATATGAAGTTTTTATCAACTAGAAATTCTAAATTAAAAATCTCAGCAAGAGAAGCAATTGTAAAGGGCATTTCAGATGACGGCGGACTTTTTGTGCCTGAATCTTTCCCAAGATTTAACATAATGGAAAATTTAAATCTTAAATATACTGACCTTGCGCACAAAATTTTATCTCTATATTTAACAGATTTTGACAGTAAAAAGCTTCTTGAAATTATAGAAAAATCCTACGCAAGTTTTGAAGATGAAATTGCAAAAGTTTCCTATAAAAAAGACTTTTATCTTGAACTTTATCACGGAAAAACTTCTGCCTTCAAGGACTTTGCCCTATGCCTTTTGCCAAATCTCTTGTCCTACGCAAAAGAATCCCTTGGCATAAAGGAAAAAACTCTAATCCTTACAGCAACTTCAGGGGATACTGGAAAGGCTGCCCTCGAGGGATTTTATAACACTGAAAATATAGACATATTAGTTTTATATCCAACAGAGGGAGTTTCTGCAATTCAGAAAAAACAAATGGACTCAACAGATTCACTTAACTCAAAGGTAATTTCCATTGCTGGAAATTTTGACGACGCGCAATCTGCTGTTAAAAAAATTTTTAATGACAATAAAATAAAAAATAAATTGTCAGAAAAAAATGTATATCTTTCCTCTGCCAATTCAATAAATATTGGAAGACTTTTGCCACAAATTGTATATTATTTTTACGCTTACGCAAATCTCGTAAATTCCAAAAAAATATCTGGCGGCGACAAAATTTCTTTCTGCGTTCCCACAGGCAATTTTGGCGATATTTTGGCAGGATATTACGCAAAGGAAATGGGACTTCCCATAGAAAAGCTAGTAATTGCATCAAATTCCAACAATGTCCTTACAGAATTTTTTATGTCTGGACTTTATGATGCAAATAAAAAACTGAAAAAAACTATTTCACCATCAATGGATATATTAGTTTCTAGTAACCTAGAAAGATTGTTATACCACAAATCATCTGATTCAGTTGTAAGGGAAAAAATGAAAGAATTATCTGATTCTCGAATTTTTACCTTCGAAAATGAATTTCCAGAATTTTTATGCGGATATGCAGATGAAGAAGAAACAAAAAATACTATTGCAAAAACTTTTCGCGAGGAAAATTATTTAATCGATCCTCACACAGCTGTGGCAAAGCATATAGTTGATGAGCTTGGACTAAAAAATACAGTAATACTTTCTACTGCAAGTCCTTACAAATTTTCATCATCAGTGCTATCTTCCCTTGGCGAAAAAGTTTCACAAGATGAATTTGAAAATATTGACTATCTTTATAAAATTTCCGGTGTAAAAATTCCAAGAGAAATAAAAAAATTAAAATCAAAAAAAATAATTCACGACAATAAAATAAATAAAGATGAAATAGAAGATGAAGTGTTAAAATTTGCAAATCGCGGAATGAGAATTGCTGTTCCTGCAACATCTGCAAATATAGGACCGGGCTTTGATTCTCTTGGACTTGCACTAAAACTATACAATACTTCTGAATTTAAAGAGAGCAAGGACTTAAAAGCCTTTGAAGAAAATTTAAAAGATAATTTGATATACAAAGCTTATGCACATACTTTTGAAGTTTACGGAGAGAAAGTTATTCCCATAGACTTTAAACTAAAGTCAGATATACCAATGTCACGTGGGCTTGGCTCATCTGCAACTTGTATAATTATTGGAATTATGGCTGCATTTTCTGTCATGAATAAAAAATTCGACAAAAAAGAAATTTTAAAAATAGCAGCAAAAATGGAAGGACATCCCGACAATGTTTCTCCCGCAATTTTTGGCGGAGTAACTGCATCAATAATAGAAGATGAGGAAGTATATGTTGAAAAATTTAAAGTTTCAGACAAAATAAAATTTTTGGCATTAATTCCAGATTTTAATCTTAATACAGAAATGGCAAGAGAAGTGCTACCAAAAAGCTACAACAGAGGGGATGTAGTATTTAACATTTCTCACCTATCATTATTAGTTTTGTCCTTGATTTCTGGAGATGCAAATAACTTAAAAGTTGCCCTTAAAGATAAAATCCACGAGCCTTATAGATTTAAACTCATTCCAGAAATAAATGAAATTGAAAAAATAATCGATGAAAGTTCAGCCATCGCTCACTACTTAAGTGGTTCTGGTTCAACAATTATGATTTTATTAAGGGAAAATGACAAAAATTCTGAAGAATTTATTAGAGAAAAGTTAAAAAATTTAAGTGGAGAGTATCAATTAATTCCACTTGAAATTGATGACAAAGGCTCTTTTATTATTTGATGAAATTTTTACAAAATAAGAAATAAAAAATTTAATATTTTAAAAGGATACATTAGTAATTTGTTTTCTTAAATTTAATCGGCATAGAGGTTTTAATCCTTTATGTCGATTTTTATATTTCAATATTCCTAAAAAGTTTAAATAAATCAAGGTAATTTTCAGTGGAGTTTTTTTCTTTAATTTATTCACGATACTATTACTGATACAAAATAATTATGATTGAAAAAAGTGAAAGAAACTTGGTTTAAGAATTTATAAAGATTAAATTGTAAAATATAGTATAATATTATTGAAAAAATCTATAAAGTAGAAGATTATTTTAAGTCGAGATGATAATGCAACTATGTAAATACTTGATAGAATTACAGGTATTTTAAGTGCAAGTTATATGAATATTGGAGTTTAAAATTGAAAATATTAATGATTGAAGATGACAATACAATTGCCTTTGCAGTAGAGACTTATTTAAAAAAATATGATATAGAAACAATTGTGTATGACAAACTATCAAGCTTAGAAAATATAAATTTTAGCGATTTTGATTTAATCTTGCTTGATGCAAATCTTCCCGATGGATCTGGATTTGATTTTTTGAAATGGCTAAGAGAATTTTCAGACATTCCTACTATTATGCTTACTGTCAAAAATGAAGACCAATATGTAGTAAAAGGACTTTCACAGGGAGCCGATGACTATATTACTAAGCCCTTTTCTCTTCCTATACTTAAAGCAAGAATTGACAATGTCTTTAGGAGAAAGGTCAAAAAGACGGATACTTTAATATTTAAAGATTTAACTTTAGATTTTACATCGAAATCAGCTACTATAGCTGGAGTAAACATAGACCTTAACTTAAAAGAATTTTCTGTTCTTGAAATTCTTTTAGAGAATCAAGATATAAATCTACTAAGAGAGAGAATACTTGATTATGTATGGGGTTATGATTTATATGAAGTAAACGACAACACTTTGACAGTGACGATAAAAAGATTAAGGTCGAAGCTTGGCAGATATGGAAAGCATATTAAAACCGTTAGAGGAATTGGATATAGGTGGGACAATGACCTTTTGGAATAAATACAAAAATATTATTTTAATAGTAACACTAAATTTATTTCTGTGTTTTATAATTGTTTATCTCAGTCCTAGGTTTGATATTCTAACACTTTTAGGATTTTCGTTAATAAATCTTTTTTTATTTATCTTGCTTGTAAAAAGGGAGAAGAAAAAAGAAAGGGAACTAGATGACAAAATAAATAATATTTTCCTTCTCTTACATTCATTAGATATAGATTCTAGCAATGAGGAAATAATTGATGATGAATTTGGAAAATTAAGAGATGAAATAATAAAAATAATACTAGAAAACAAGCAAATTGCTGATAATTCAGAAAAGAACAAAGAAATTTTGAGAGAATACACAGAGGATATCGCCCATCAGATAAAAACGCCTTTAACTGGATCATTACTGCTAATTGACCTATTGGAAGGCAGTGAAGAAAAAAATTCAAAAGAATACATCATTAGGCTTAGAGATAATTTACTAAGGCTTTACAATTTGGCAGATATTTTGTTAAAACTTGCTTCTCTTGATTCAGGTACAATTGAAATGTCAAAAGATAAAGTTTCAGTAAAGGAATTTGTGGATGAAATAATTACAAATATTTCCGACTATTTTTCAACAAGGGATGTCAACATCAATATTCATGGAGATGACTTTATCCTTATATGTGATAAAAGCTGGACTTATGAAGCAGTCTTTAATGTTGTAAAAAACGGAATAGAAGCAACAAAAAATAACCATATTGAAATATATCTTAAAGAAACAAACTTGTATAAAAGTATAATTGTTGAAGATTTTTCTCGAGGTATGAATAAACAAATGCTAGAGAAAGTTTTCAAGCGTTTTTATAAAGTTAATCCTAAATCTAAGGGCTATGGGATAGGTCTTCCCATGGCTAAGTCCGTTATGGAAAAACAAAATGGTGAATTATTATATAATAAAGGTAAAAAGTCAAATTCATTTGAATTGAGATTCTATAATTGATTTGATTTTAAGGCTATGTTTTAAAATAGAATTATCTATTTTGTGCATCACCTTTTTTATTTTGGGACTTTTGCAACAGACCCTTTTATTTATAATTTTTCAAATATGGATTTTAATAATCTCCCAAACTCTTCATAAAATATTTTAAACTCATTATTCCTATAAAAAAACATCCTTTTATAATCAAAAAGCTCATTTTCTTCTGTGAAAAATAGGCAATTGTCTATATTCGGACCTTTTTGTATATAATACTTAGGGATAAATGCAATTCCATTACCACTTTTAGCAAGCTCAAGAATATTATTTATATTTTTAAAATACATTGCAGAGTTTGGTTCTAACTTATAATATGAAATTATATTTTTTGCACATGTATAAAGCGCTTGTGTTTTTTGCCCAAATATAATATTTTTGTTACTCAAAAGATCTGCATCTATTTTGTAAGGGTTGTCTAAAGTATTAGGTTTTAAGCCATAGACGTTTGACTCAGATATAATTATAAAAATTTTATCATTTCTCAGTTCAAAAGATGATGTCGTTTTGGTGTTTATTTTTCTTGATATAACATCAATACTAATAAAGGAGTCTATTTTATTATTCATGTAATAATCTAGTAAAACATATCCTTCACCTTCTGTAAAGTTGATTTTTGTGTTGGGAAAGGTCTTATTAAATTCTGATGTTATATTAGAAGTAATGTAAGCGCCTATCCATGGAGTGATTCCAAAATTAATCTCTTTTGGAAATGAACTTGTCTTTTTATATTTGGATACTTTTAAATTAAATTCATCATCCAATCTTTTTATTTCCTCAAGATAGTTTAGATAATCTTTTCCAATTGATGTCAGGTTTAACCCATTTTTATCTCTTGTAAAAAGTTTACATCCAATTTCTTCTTCTAATCTTATTAAGTAGGAGCTTAAAGCAGGTTGAGACACATAAAGTTTCTCTGATGCTTTAGTAATATTTTTTTCTTTAAAAATCATTTTAAAATACGTATATCTCTTCTCATCCACGAAATCACCTTTAATCAAGTATAACATAAATTTTATGCTTGATATTCAATAAAAAGTATTTTTATTATAACATAACGTGATATAAAATTATATTAAAGAAATCGATTTCTATAATATAAAGGTGTAAAGGAGAGGCGTAAACCTTATTTAGGAAGGAAAGCTTCAAAGAGGTGAACTACGGACCTCTATCTATACAAATATTATCCCATAATGAGTATGGGATAGAAAAGAAAATGTAATTTTTAACTACAACATTATTATACGAGGAGGTTATTATATGACAACTAAAGGTATAATTGCGATTGTTATTTTCATAATAGCAGTAATCTTATTAATTTCTAAGAAATTTCATCCTGTATTAATAGGGGCAAGTATTCCAACAGCTTTAGCTTTATTCGGTGTATTAGATCCAAAAACCGCTTTTTCAGATTTTGCTAATACAACGGTAGTGTTCTTTATGTCTTTGCTTGTAGTAGGTGGAGCTATATTTAACACTGGACTTGCAGATTTTCTTGGAGAAAAAATTATAGGTTTAATTGGTAGAAGTGAAAAAGGTGTAGTATTAGGAACATCATTTGTATCAATCTTATTATCATCATTTTTAAATGATACTGGTACAACAGGTTGTTTAATGCCGATAGCAGGTGCAATGGGTAAAAAGTCAGGTGTAAAACTTTCTAAAATTTATATGGCACTTGCTTTTGCAGCTTCTATGGGAGGAACTGTAACACTTATTGGCGGAGGTTCACATATAGTAGCTCAAGGATTTTTGGAAGATGCTGGCATTAGAGGATTCTCATTTTTTGAATTCACTCCAATAGGACTTCCTATTGCTATAGCAGGGCTTATATACATATATTTTTATGGAGTAAATAAACTTCCTAATAAAGATGTAAATGAAGAAGCTCAAAATATTCAATTAGCAGAAAAAGATCCTATAAAAATGACAATTGTAGCTTTGATATTTGTTGGAATAGTAATTTGCATGGCTACAAAAATCATTCCTATGCATTTAGCAGCAGCTCTAGGAGCTATACTTGTTGTCTTGACTGGTTGTATTTCAACAGAAGATGCTGTTAAACAATTTTCTGTATCAACTTTATTCTTAGTAGCTGGTATATTTCCACTAAGCAAAGCTTTAAGTGAAACTGGAGCAGCTGAATTTTTAATATCAAAAATGTCTGGTTCATTAAGTACATTACCACCAATTATAATTGTAGCATTTGTATTAGGAATTGCAGTGATTGGTACTCAATTTATGATGGGAACATCTTTAACAGCTATCCTTTGTCCAATAGCAATTCTTATTGCTGAATCAACTAATATTGATCCAAGAGCATTAGTAATGTGTGTAGCGATAGGAACATCAGGAGCTTTTTGTACACCTTTTGGAACTGGACCAAACTTATTAGTTTGGGAAGCAGGTGGATATGAATTTAAAGATTATTTCAGAGTAGGATTTCCATACACAATAATCTTTTTCTTAATAGGAACAGTAACTATATATTTACAATATTTAGCATAAGGAGGAAAATATGAATAAAACAAAAGATTTAAGAAAAATGATTAATGAAAATGAATTTATCATGATTCCAGGAATATATGATTGTGTGAGTGCAAAATATGCAGAAAAAGCTGGATTTAAATGTTTATTTTTATCAGGTGGTTCACTTGCATATGCTAAATTAGGATTACCAGATATTGGTTTATTAAATGTTAATGATTTTTCTGAATCAATTATTAACATTAGTAATATAACTAAATTACCACTAATAACAGATATGGATAATGGATTTGGTAATGCGATTCATGCAGCGCATGCGGCAAGCTTATATGAAAAATGTGGAGCATCTGGTCTCCAAATTGATGACAAGTTATTACCAGCTTCAACTCCAACAAGCCATGAAGTAGTTGATTTCTCATTAATAGGACCTAAAATAAAGGCAATTAGAGATAGCGTTTCAAAGGATTTTGTAATAGTTTATAGAACAGCCGCAAACATGTATGATTATGGAATTGATAAGGCTATAGAAAGAGTTAATAAAGCTAAAGAACTTGGTGCTGATTGTGCCTATGTCGACGGTTTAAAAGATCTAGAACAAGTGAAAAAAGTTTCAAAAGAGGCTGAAATTAAGCTAATGATTAATTTAAACGAAAAAGGATTCCCTGCTAGTTTAAGTTTTGAAGAATTAAGTAAATATAATTACAAACTAGGTTTATATCCAATGTCATCTATTTTATCAACATCATTTGCTTTAGAAAGGATATTTGAAGATTTGATAAAAAATAAATCAACACTGAAATCAAGAGATAAAATGATTTCTCCTGCTCTTAAACTTTATAACCTAATGGGACTTGAAAGTATAACTAAGGAATACTCTAAGTATTACGATGAGGAGGCGAAATAGATGAATAAATTTTTATTAGCCGCAGTACAACTTAATTCACAACAAAATAAAGAAGAAAATTTAGAGAAAATTAAAAAGTATATAATAGAGTCTGCCGAAAAAGGAGCAAAAATTGTTTCTTTTCCTGAAGGATCTAATTATATTGGAGATGATTCAAAAAAAGTAGCAGAAAAAATTCCCGGTGGTAAGACTTTTGAAATAATTTCAGATCTTGCTAAAAAATATAAAATTTGGATTCATGCAGGAAGTATATATGAAGAAAGAGGAGGAGAAATTCCTTATAATTGTAATTTTCTAGTTGGACCTGACGGAGAATTAAAATCAAAATATCATAAACTTCATCCATTTGATGTAGATGTACTAAATGGACCAAACATTAGAGAATCTAAGAAAGTGCATCCTGGAGATGAAATTGTAACTTATGATACAAAAGAAGTTGGCAACTTAGGTTTTTCGATATGCTATGATATGAGATTTCCAGAGTTATATAGATTAATGGCTTTAAAAGGTGCAAATATATTATTCGTTCCTGCCAACTTTACAATGAATACAGGAAAAGATCATTGGGAACCTATTCTAAGAACAAGAGCGATTGAAAATGGCTGTTATGTTGTAGCTCCTGCTCAAATAGGTCAAAAACCTTCTATTGCATCTTATGGCAAAACTATTATAATAGACCCTTGGGGAAATATTATTGCAAAAGCATCTGATAGAGAAGGGGTAATACTTGCAGAAATAGATTTAGATTATGTTGAAGAAATAAGAAATAAGATTGGAACATTAAAAAATAGAAGAGTAGATATATATAGTGTAGTTGAAAACAAATTAAAATAGGCATCATTATTATTTATTATTATGTGCTAGAATTTTTAAATCCCAGTTGTTTCTGGGGTTTATTTTTATAATAATTCATTCCTAAAACACCTAACTTTAGTTATTGGATGAATTTTTTGTTTAAAGGATATATGCCTGTGTGTAGTGTGAAGAATTTTGTTTTTTTCTAACATATTCAATATAAGAGATGAGGTGAAATAAATGGCACGAATAGTTATACTTAGCTTCATATTAGAGTTTGACAAATAAACAAAAGAACAAAGGTTGCTATTGATTTACACAATACTGCTTTAAACTATTCTCTTAAACGAAATTAAAGCTGTAAAGACAGATAAGGAATATATGTCTTTGTTAAAAACAAAATCCTTTAAGGAACTCAACATTCAGCTTAAAGGGATTGAGGCTTTTATGGCTATACAAAAACAGCTGTCGATAAATCTTTAATTCTTTCCTGAAAGCATTTTAAAAGCTATATTGGTGGACCTGAGGTACAAAATTTTGCTAAAAGAGCTTTCAATGGTGCAGAAAAGCTCAATTATAAAAGAGCTAAAAAAAGTTATTTTAAGCCATTAAACTCTGATGAATTTTCTATTGAAGGAAAAACTAAAAGTTCTTGAATTAAATTTAAGAGTAATAAACTAGTTTAGTTTGAACTAGAAATTCAAGCTAAAGATTATAAAGATAGTAACTACATAAAAGAAGTCTTAAAAGCTAGGACTAAATACTGTTGAGATATTCATAAGCATATTAGAGGTAAGTACAGATACTACATGCAGATTATTCAAAAGAAGAGACTTCCAGGTAGGGGGGGGGACCTTTAGAACCTCTAGAGTTAATTGTAGGTCTTGATATTTGAGTTTTCAAACTAGCTATAACAAGTGATGATTATGTAAATTTAGTTAATTTAAATAATCAAAAATTAGAAAAAGTTTATTCTAAGATAAAAAACTCAAAGATCTGAGGAATGGTCTAAAAGAGAAATTAATCCTCAAAATTATAATAAGAATAGCACTGCTAAAAGAGGCTATAAAAATAGAATTATTATATAATAAAGGGAAAAAGTCAAATTCATTTGAATTGAGATTCTATAATTGATTTGATTTTAA
>NZ_JBNPOJ010000006.1:0-111392 GCF_050315115.1 Peptoniphilus sp. SGI.035 | reverse complement strand
TTCTCAATTTTATTAAAATTTTTACATAATTAATTTTGAGCTTGTCTGTATCTAGCACTTTCTGCTTCTTGGGCAGTATAATATTAAAAATTTCATTTCATTTTTTAATTAAATAAAAAAATGAAACCTGCTTTTTTCTAACAAGTTTCATTAATTTAAAAATAATTTTTAAATACTTCTTCGATATATTGCTTGTCTATACCTTTTGCTAAATAAGTTAAATCATCATATTTAATTTTGTTTTTATCTTTTCTATAAATTGCTAAAATTCTTTCCCTGCTATTTGTATCAGATATTATATTAGATGCAATTGATGTATTAGGAACATATACGTTATTATTTCTATTAGTTATCCTATTCGTCTTAATTAAACCCAAATAACAAAAAGTATTTCCTATACATAAATCTGTAGACATAAAAACCCTTCTTTTATCATAAACTCCTATCATTTTAGCGCGATTATGAATGTTTACAATATCTGGCAATATTCTTAATTTTAATTGTGTGGTTCCATCTTTTCTATAATCCCAATCACTAATTTTTATCCTTGATTTTTCTAACATACGCATAAAGTTATTAGCATTTACTTTAGTTACTACTCCCGTTAAATGTAAAAAATTTGAATTTTGAAATTCAATTTCATTAACATTAGGTGCATTAATAGAACCACTAATTATTAACAAACTTTTATTTGAAAGATTTTTTCTAAACATATTTCCTGAATTAATAATTGTTTTTAAATCTTTTTCTTTTTTCTGCATTTAATATTCCCTTTGTAACGAACCGTTCCACTTGTGACAAAAACCACAAATAAAGTACTTTTGTTTACATTAATAATAAAGGGAAACTTTAAACTTTTCAGCCTAAGTTTCCCTTTATTGTTGATTTTTCCGTTGCCTGCCAACCGTAAGTCCTTCAGCATATCGCTTTCTCTTACATTAATTTCAGGTTTTTCCGTTGCCTGCCAACCGTAAGTCCTTCAGCATATCGCTTTCTCTTACATTAATTTCAGGTTACAAAGTCAACTTCTTTATACATAAAGTATACTTAATATTTTTTATAATGTCAAGAGTTACTTAATACAACTATGCCTTTTATTTCTTAACTGTCAAGACATATGTTACACTTTTGTACTTTGATACAATTTCTTCAAAAGCTTTCTGAGATTACAGAATTTTTTTAAGATTATATTCTCCTATTATTTCATTTGGCTCTTAAGTTTTAATACATATTTGCTGTGCTATTATATTGTGTTTCATTTTTTAATTATTTTAACTATTTTCGTTGGAAAATACTGCCCTTTCATAAATTATTTTTTCATCTTCTCTATGACTTCTATTTTTTTCTTTTGTATTTTCTCAATAGCAGGCTGTGTTTCCTTCGCTTTTACTCTTCGACTACAAAGATTTGAAAAGTATTTTGCGATAATAGCGCCTTATTTCTTAAATAGGTTTAATTTCTCCTATTTCATGGTATAATTTTGATAGGAGGTAATAATATGAAGATTAATACTAATTCTCTTGTTTCTATAACTGAAGCAAATCAAAATTTTTCTAAAGTTGCTCGTTTAGTTGATGAAAAAGGCTCTGCTATTATTTTAAAAAATAATAATCCTAAATATATTATTCTTGATTATAATCAGTTTGATTCTTTGAAACTTGCTGATGATGAAGATATTTCTATAATTTCTAAAAGACTTATAGAGAAAAACAAAAAAGCTTATGAGGAACTTGCAAAATGATCCGATTAAGCAAAGACCAAATTCTTTCACTTCATCAGTCTTTGATGGAACACTTCGGGGGAAAGTTGGGGATAAGAGATGCAAAACTTGTTGATGTTTCTGTAATCTCAAAAGATAAATTAAATAAAATGTTAATGGAAGATATTTTATAAGACATATGCAAGTCTATCACATATGTCTTATTTTAAATTATTACAAAAACACAATTTTTAAATATAAAGATTATAATAATTGAGTAAATTTTTTTGTAGATATTATTACTTAAATCAGATATTCGTAATATCCTATAAAATGAGTTATTGCTGCTCCTAACACGAATAAGTGCCAAATAACATGGCTATATTGTTTTTTTCTCTTGTAAAAAATTGTTCCCACTGTGTAAAGAACTCCTCCAGCAATTAAGAAGATTATAAATCCCTTGGGCAAGTTTAAAATTATAGGTTTTAATAAAAATATGGAAGTCCAACCCATGGCAATATATAAAATAACAGAGATTGTTTTTTGTTTATCATATTTTCCATAACTTAAAATTTTGTAAATTGTACCCGCAAGGGCAATGACCCAAATAAATACAAGAAAAAACACCATTTTTTTACCAGATAGCACTGTTAAAATAACGGGAGTAAAGGATGCCGCAATAAATAAAAATATAGCGGAGTGGTCAAAAATTCTAAGAATACATTTTGCCTTTTTATTCCAAACTCCATGGTATAGTGTACTTGTCAAAAATAGAAATATAAAAAATGCGCCATAGATTATAAAGCCGGGAGTGTATAAATTTCCGCTTTTAATGCAGGCTTTAATCATCATCACTAAAAATACTATTCCTATTCCAACTCCAATAAAATGGCTCATACTGTTTAAAAATTCTACAAAAGATTCCTTATTCTTCTTCATACATTCTCCTTAAATAACCCTTTACATAAAGACTTCCTGAAATTGAGCGAATGGCCTCTGTTAAATAGACAGATTCTTCTTTGTAGGAAATTTCTTCGCCCAAAAACACTCGCCTTATTTGATTTTCCATAATATTACAAAAGGAATCATAGGCCTCTTTAAATTCCTTCCCATCTAAATAGAGCTTAATTCCCTTTCCAACTTCCTCCATAGTGAAAACCTGCTTTACAAAACTAATAGCAGTCAATAGAGCGATATGCTCCCTTGAATACCTTTTTTTAACTGGCTTGGGCAAAAGGTTTTGTTTAACATAATTATTTATCATTGAAGGAGAAATATCCTTTTCAGATAAAAAGGGAGATACCTGAGAAAGCACAATGCTTAGCAATTGATCGTTATAAATTTCAAAATTGGGAAGTTCATCCCATCTCAGAAGTCTCCAGTTTTTCACTTTTTCAATAATTTCTTTGTCGGGATTTTCAACGAGTTTTAAATTATTTTTATTATCTTCCAAAAAAAAGTCATTTATTTTATCATTCATATTACCACCACATCTAGTTTATAAAACTAGTATATACCATTTTTGATTTTATTGCAAGAAAAAAGAACTTTAAGGTTTTTTAATTTTAGTTGAAAAGATAGTTATTCATTTGAAAAATTTTATAAGAAATATATCTAAAGCTTTATTGAGTGTTAAAAAAGTCTTTGAATAATGCTATGATTAATGTAAGATTATTTTTAATGGGGGATAGTGTGAAATTACTTATACTTGTTGATAATAAAAATGCTATTGCAAAGAATGGCGAACAAATTTTATTCGTGGACAATGATTTGCAAATGTTTAAAAAATATACTACAAATAATATTATAGTAATGGGAAGTAAAACTTTTTATGCTATTGGAAGGCAGCTTCCAAATAGAATTTCTGTAGTTTTTACGCATTTAAAGGTGGAAGATAAAGAAGATTTATTTTATGTTGACTCAATTAAAAAACTTGATGATATAATTAAAAAATATAGTGATAAAGAAGTTTTTGTAATTGGCGGTGCTGCAATCATTAAACTTTTATGGGATAGAATTGATGAGCTAATTGTTACAAGAGTTGATACTGTTGTTGAAGGGGCGGACAAATTTATCCCTGATTTTGACGGGTTTAAATTAGTTGGTAAAAGTGAAATAGAAGATCCAAATTATAAAGTTTATCACGAGATATGGAAAAGAGAAAAATGATAATTTTAAGAAATATAAAAGTTCCCTATGACAAAGATGAAAAATTTTTGAGAGGGAAAATTGAAAGTGAATTAAATAAGAGGGATTTTAACTACAAAATTTATAAAAAATCTTTGGATGCAAGGCGTGAAATAAATTTTGTGTATCAAGTGGTCGTGGAATTAGATTTAGCGGATATTGACAAAAAGATTGTAAAAAGGTTAAAAAATAATATTGAAGAGTTTCACGAGGACAAGCTTGAAGTCGAGAATATTAATAAAATTAAATCTGCAGTGATTGTTGGTACAGGTCCTGCGGGACTTTTTGCTGCCTATTTGCTTGCCAAAAAGGGCGTAAAGGTAACTCTAATCGAGAGGGGCAAGGAAGTTGATGAAAGGGTAAAGGACATCGACACTCTTCACGAAACTGGAAAGTTAGACGAAAATTCAAATGTGCAATTTGGAGAAGGCGGTGCAGGGACTTTTTCTGATGGAAAATTAACTTCACGTTCCAAGGACAAGAGAGTTTCTCATATTTTTGGAATTTTTGTAAAAAATGGCGCACCGGAAGATATTCTTTACGAGCAAAAGGCACATATTGGCACGGACATTTTACGCAATGTAATAAAAAATATGCGAAGGGACATTGAAGGGGAAGGTGCAATTTATAAATTTAGTGAAAAACTAATTGATTTTGATATTTGCAATGGAAAGATCAATAAAATAATAACTGACAAAGGAGAATACAGTGCCGATTGTTACATTTTGGCGATTGGAAATTCTGCTCGCGACACTTTCATTATGCTTGATAAATACAATTTAATTGAACAAAAGCCCTTTGCAGTTGGGTTTAGAATTGAGCATTTGAGAAAAAACATTGAGAAGGCACAGTATGGCATGATTTCAGAAAAGCTTCCTGCTGCGACTTATCAGTTAAATATTACAGACAAGGGAGAGGCACATTCAGTTTACACTTTTTGTATGTGTCCTGGTGGTTATGTTGTAAATTCCTCTTCAATAAAGTCGCAATTATGTGTTAATGGCATGAGCTATCACGACAGGGCGGGCGAGAATTCAAATTCAGCTGTAGTTGCTACTATTGACGAGAAAATATATGGCAAAGGAAATTTAGCTGGCATGAATTTTCAAAATGAAATAGAAAAAAAGGCTTATAAAATGGGCGATGGCTTGGCACCAGTTCAAAGAGTAAAGGACTTTATGGAGAATAGAGTAACAGAAAAACTTGGCGAAGTGTTGCCAACTTTTAAACCAGGCTATGTTTTTGCCGACTTAAATGAAATTTATCCAGAAAGTATTAATCACGCCATAAAAAATTCGCTAAAATTAATGGATAGACGAGTTCGTGGTTTTTGCAGCGATGATGCAATTCTTACGGGAGTGGAAACAAGGACGTCGTCGCCAATTAGAATTGTTAGAGAAAATTATAGGTCAGAAAAGTTGGAAAATTTATTTCCAATTGGAGAAGGTGCAGGTTATTCTGGTGGAATAATTTCTTCGGCATTGGATGGACTTAAATGCGCCATAGAAATTTTGGAAGGAGAGAAAAAATGTTAAATATAGTTTTTTATGAACCGGAAATTCCCTTTAACACAGGTGCTATTGCCAGGACTTGTGGACTTACTAAAACAAGGCTTCATCTCATTAAGCCTCTTGGGTTTTCCGTTGACGACAAACATTTAAAGAGGGCGGGACTTGATTATTGGCATTTAGTCGACATAAATTATTACGATTCCTACGACGAGCTTGTGGCAAAATATCCAGAGAGAAATTTTTATCTCGCAAGCACTAAGGCAAAGAAAAGATATACTGATGTGAAGTTTAAAGATGGAGATTTCATTGTCTTTGGACCTGAAACTCGTGGACTTCCTGAAGATTTAATTTTTTCTAATTACGACATGGCAATTAGAATTCCAATGTTAAAGGATTATGGCAGAAGTTTAAATCTTTCAAATTCTGCAAATATAATTTTATTTGAAGCTTTAAGACAACTTGACTTTTTAGATTTGGAATAATTTTTTAATGTATTTTGTGATAGAAGGGATTTGTTTTGAAAGAAGTAAAAATCTCCGTAAGAAATTTAATAGAGTTTGTCAAGAGAAGTGGCGACATTGACAGGAGATTTTTTTCCAATAAAAGAGCTGTCGAGGGCATAAGGGCACATCAAAAGGTGCAAAGGGAATACTCCAAGAATTTTTTGACGGAAGTTTTTTTGCGAACTCAAGAAGAAATTGAAGACATAATTTTTACAGTTGAAGGTCGTGCCGATGGCATTGAAGTAGCAAATGAAGTTACAGTGGATGAAATAAAATCTACAACTAGAGATTTGGAAGAACTGGAAAAAGAAGAAAATTTAATGCACTGGGCACAGGCAAAGTGTTACGCTTACATTTATGCCAAGGATAATGACCTTGACGACATAAATGTAATGCTAACCTATTATCAACTTGAGACAGAAGAAATTTTAAATATAAAAAAGACCTTTACCTTTTATGAACTTCGCGACTTTTTTATAGGAACTCTAATGGAATATCTTGAGTTTTCAAGAAGAATTGTAGAATGGAAGGATATTCGCAATAAATCCATAAAAAAATTAAAATTTCCTTTTAAAAAATTTAGAAAGGGACAGAGAGAACTTTCTGTTGCAGTTTACAACACAATTGACAGTGAAAATAAATTATTTGTAGAGGCACCAACGGGTATTGGAAAGTCAATTTCTACAATTTTCCCAACTATTAAGGCAATGGGAGAAGATAAAATCGACAAGGCATTTTATCTTGTGGCTAGGTCTACGGGAAAACAAGCCGCAAAGGATGCACTGGAAAGACTTTTAAATAGAAAATTAAAATTAAAAATCACCATGGTAACTGCAAAGGATAAAATTTGCTTAAATGATAAAGTTTCCTGCAATCCAAAGGACTGCATATATGCAAGAGGACATTTCGACAGAGTCAATGATGCAATAATTGATATTTTTGACTCCTGCGACAATTTCACTAGAGAAAATATTGAAAAATTTGCAAAACTTCACATTGTCTGCCCCTTTGAGTATCAACTTGACCTTTTGGATTTTTCTGATTTTATAGTTTGCGATTACAATTACATATTCGACCCAACAGTTTACCTCAAAAGATTTTTTGAAAATTCAATGCTAAGATTCACACTTCTCATTGACGAGAGCCACAATCTTCTCGATAGAGGAAGGGAAATGTATTCGGCAGAAGTTTTTATTGAGGACTTGGAGAAATTATTTGAAATTTTGCCAAAGAAGAGAAAAGCTGCGAGAAAACATCTTAGAAATGCTATTGATGAGTTTAAAAAATTAGATAATCGAAATTTTTACAGTTACGATTCCTTTATTTCTTTTAATGTAGAAGTGGAAAAAACGGTTTTTTCAATGAACGATTTTTTGACTAAAGACAAGGAAGCAAAGGACTATGAAAAGGCGCTAGACATTTACTTTTCACTTTTTAAGTACATCAAAATTTTGGAATACTACAATAAGGACTTTGTTTCAATAAAAAGTGAGGACTCTGTAAAGATAAAATCTCTTGATATTGCACCGATTTTCAAAAATATTTTGAAAGCGCCAAGGTCATCTGTATTTTTCTCTGCAACTTTAAATCCAATAAAATACTATGGCAAGCTCCTTGGTGCAGATGAAGAAACAAATTACTACAAAATAAAATCACCCTTTGATCCAAATAATTTAGTGGTGCTTAGGAACAATAAAATTTCCACGGTTTATAGAGATAGAGAAAATTCTATTGAGGAAATAATTGAAAATCTTAAAAATTTTTCTGAGTACAAGGGAAACTATATTTTCTTTTTTCCATCTTATTCCTATATGGAGAGAGTCTATGAAAGTTATATTGAAGGAGTCGATAATGATAATATTGTAAAACAAGATAGAGAAATGACAGAATTTGAACGTGAAGAATTTTTAAATAATTTTACATTTTCTTCTAGCACAATAGCTTTTGCAGTAATGGGAGGAGTTTTTTCTGAGGGAATAGATCTAATTGGCGATAGACTTCGAGGTGTTGCCATAATAACCGTAGGTTTACCTGGACTATCCTACGAAAGAAATATTTTAAAAAGTCACTTTCAAAAAAAGTACAATAAAGGTTACGAGTATGCCTATATTTATCCAGGCATGATAAAAGTTGTGCAATCGGCTGGAAGAGTAATAAGGACTGAAGATGATAAGGGTGAAGTTCTTTTAATTGACAAGAGATTTTCAATTGAGCCTTATAGTTTACTTTTGCCAAGTCAATGGAAAATTTATGATTTTAATGACCCAAGGGAAATAAATGACATTTTAAAAATTTTTAAAGGAGAAGAAAAGTACAAAAAATAGAGAAAATTTATCACAAATAGCTTTACAAAAAGGCTCTTATGTGGTAGTATTACTTAGTAAATTAGAAGGAGCCAAGGGCGGCTCTTTTTTTTAGCACTGGAGGTGTTTTTATGGCAGATAGAGTAGTACTTGAATGCACACAATGTAAAAACAGAAATTATGTGACATATAAGAATAAGAAGAATACTACTGAAAGATTGGAACTAAAGAAGTATTGTAAATTCTGTAGAGAACATACAGCACACAAAGAAACTAAGTAAGGAGGATTTATGGCTACTAAAACTACACCTAAGACTGAAGAAAAAAAAGGCGGTCTAGGTAGATACTTTAGAGGTGTGAAATCTGAATTCAAAAAAGTTGTATGGCCTACTAAGGATACTGTAATCAAATATTCTATAATAGTAATTATAGCCGTTATATTGTCTTCATTACTATTATTAGCATATGATAAAATCATAATGTTTTTATTTGGTTTTATTTATTGATTGGAGTGTTATAGTTGGATACACAAGAACTTAATAGTAATGAAACTTCAAAGTGGTATGTAATTCACACTTATTCAGGTTATGAAAAAAAAGTAAAGGCAAACATGGAAGCAATGGTTCACAATCGAGGCATGGAAGATGTCATATTCGACATTAAAATTCCTATGGAAGACTATGTTGAAAATAAAGATGGCGTTTCAAAGGCAAAGGAAAGAAAGATGTTTCCGTCCTATGTCCTTGTCAACATGATTATGAATGACGAAACATGGTATCTTGTTAGAAATACAAGGGGAGTTACTGGTTTCGTTGGACCAGCTTCAAAACCTGTGCCACTTTCTGATGAAGAAGTGTTACTACTTGGAGTTACAGATAGCAAAGAGTTATTCGACAACTACGAAGTTGGAGAAGTTGTAAAAGTTATTAATGGACCTTTCAAAGATTTGGTAGGAAAAATTGACGACTTTAATTACGACAAAGCTAAAGTTAAGGTATGTATCTCAATGTTTGGAAGAGATACAATCGTTGAATTGGATTTCAATCAAATTATTAAAGAGTAAGAAATGTGTGGGAGGGTAAACCCGCATTACCACAAGGAGGAAATAAAATGGCAAAAAAAGTCATAGCATTAGTAAAATTACAAATTCCTGCAGGAAAAGCTACACCAGCTCCACCAGTTGGTACTGCACTAGGACCACATGGTGTAAACATCATGCAGTTCACAAAGGAATTTAACGCAAAGACTCAAGATCAAGCAGGTATGATTATTCCTGTTGTTCTAACAGTTTATCAAGATCGTTCTTTCACTTTTATCACAAAGACTCCACCAGCTGCAGTTCTTATTAAGAAAGCTCTTAATATGGCTAAAGCAAGTGGTGAACCAAACAAGAAAAAAGTTGGAAAATTGACAAAAGCTCAAGTAGAAGAAATAGCAAAAACAAAGATGCCTGATCTTAACGCAGCAAGCGTAGAAGCTGCTATGGAAATGATCGCAGGTACAGCTAGAAGTATGGGTATAGAAGTAGAAAGATAAGTGGGAGGCTAAGCCGCAAGTACCACGAAGGAGGTAAATATGCCAAAAAGAGGTAAAAAATATCAAGATAGCGCAAAGCTAGTAGATAGATCAAATTTATATGATGTAAATGAAGCTCTTGACTTAGTTATAAAAACTGCTAAGGCAAACTTTGACGAAACAGTTGAACTTGCAGTAAGACTTGGTGTTGATCCAAGACATGCTGACCAACAAGTTAGAGGTACTGTTGTACTTCCTAATGGAACTGGTAAAGAAATTAGAGTACTTGTTCTTGCAAAGGGAGAAAAAATTAAAGAAGCTGAAGCAGCTGGAGCTGACTACGCAGGTGGAGAAGAATTAGTAGAAAAAATTCAAAACGAAAACTGGTTTGAATTTGACGTAATTATTGCAACTCCAGACATGATGGGCGTAGTTGGTAAAATCGGTAGAGTTCTTGGACCTAAGGGACTTATGCCAAACCCAAAATCAGGTACAGTTACATTTGATGTAGGACAAGCCGTAAAAGAAACTAAAGCAGGTAAAGTTGAATATAGAGTAGACAAAGCTGCAATTATTAATGTTCCAATTGGAAAAGTTTCTTTTGGAGTTGAAAAACTTGCTGAAAACTTTAGGACAATTTCAGATGCTATTATAAAAGCAAAACCAGCAGCTGCAAAAGGTCGTTATTTAAAATCAGTAACAGTTGCATCAACAATGGGTCCTGGAATTAAAATCAACGGATCAAAATTAATGGAAAAATAAAAACACCTTTGACAGGATTAATTAATCCTGTCATTTTTTTGGTTAAATATAAGATTAATTTCTGCTAATATTTAATTATAAATTAAAGTTCAAAATTATAAATTTATAAATAAGTGTAAATAGTTGGATTTAAGATATTTTTACATTTACAAAATAAATATTTAATGTTACTATCATGATAATAGATGTATTTTTTATTGCGGTGATGATATTTATAAAAAATTACTAAAATTGATAGAAGGTAAACATTGAAGAAGGCTATATTTATATTTACACTTGTTATATCTATATCAATATGTATATGATGGTGCAGAAATTGTTAGATAAGATTAAGAATAAATTAAAAAATGATATTTTTGTAAATAGATTGTACAATATCTTTATATTTTTATTTTTTGCTAACAGATTTTTAACCTATATTTTTCCAGAGCGGGATGTTTTAGTACTGATTGATATAGTTTTAGTATTTATTGTATTTACATTTGCTGCACATTTATCAAACAAAGATAAATTTGTTTACAAAGGAAAGAAACTAGTTATTGTATTATTTATAATTGATATTTTCTTGAATATACTAATTAAGAGATATTAATAAGTAAAAATTATTTAATGCAGTAAATTATGGTAAAAATTTTTTGAATTAAAATTTACTGACAAAAATTAATGGAAAAATAAAAACACCTAAGACCACAGACTTCTACATGAAATCTGTGGTTTTTTAATTAAATCAAAAAAAGCCTTGACAAAGCATATAAGACTATATATAATATTAATGTTATTAAGCCGCAGACAGTAGGTGGCATTGCCATAAGTCCTACCGAGGTTTGAAATTCGGATTTATTTGATTTTCACATCTCACGGCGGCGTGAGATTTTTTTATTTGGGGGTGACAAATTGAAAGAAGAAAAATTACAATCAAAACAAGCCCTTGTTGATGAAATTAAAGAAAAAATTCAAGGAGCACAATCAATTGTACTTGTAAATTATAGAGGATTAACAGTTGAAGAAGCAACTGAACTTAGAAGTAAATTCAGAGAAGCAAATGTTGATTATAAAGTTTACAAAAACACAATGATGAGACGTGCTTTTGAAGAATTAGGTGTAGAAGGTCTTGAAGAGTATTTAAAGGGACCAAGCGCTGTAGCTTTCGGAATGGAAGATCCAGCATCTGCAGCAAAAATTTCATCAGATTTTGCAGAAAGTCATGATGCATTAGAAATTAAAGCAGGTTATGTTGATGGAAAGGTATTATCATTACCTGAAATTGATGCCCTTGCTAAATTACCATCTAAGGAAGTTCTTGTTGCACAAGTGCTTGGCGGCTTGAATGCTCCAATCCAAGGATTTGCTAATGTATTGAATGGAACATTATCAGGATTTGCAAGAGTTATTGCTCAAATCGCTGATAAGAAAGAAAATGAAGCAGCATAATATATGCGAAGAAAATTAAAATAATAAAAATTACGGAGGAATAAAATGTCAGAAAAAGTAGAAAAATTAATTGAAGAAGTTAAAGAACTTACAGTATTAGAATTATCAGAAGTAGTTAAAGCTCTTGAAGAAGAATTCGGAGTTTCAGCAGCAGCACCAGCAGCAGTTGTAGCAGCACCAGTAGCAGGCGGAGCAGCACCAGCAGCAGAAGAAGAAAAAACAGAATTTGATGTAGTAATTACTGAAGCAGGACAAGAAAAAGTTAAAGTAATCAAAGTTGTTAAAGACGTTACTGGACTTGGACTTAAAGAAGCAAAAGCTGTAGTTGACGGAGCTCCTAAAGCTGTTAAAGAAGGCGTTTCAAAAGACGAAGCTGAAGAAATCAAAGCTAAACTTGAAGAAGTTGGAGCAACTGTAGAAGTTAAGTAATTTAATTTTAAACATAAAAACTGCCCTAGTGGCAGTTTTTTTAATGCAAAAATTAATTAAATTTTTATCGTCAAGTCGTTTCCCTAATATTTAATGAGGTATTAAAAGTTATGTGCTCAATTTGAGTATAATAATATTTGTATTTTATTTTATGAAATTATTCTCTTAGGGATTTTAAAAGGGCTATTTCTCTTTTATGACCTTCTACATCTGTTGGAGTTTCGAGATAGAAGGGAAGATCTCTTAATTTTTCGTGATTTATTATTCTTTTTATTGCTTCAAGTCCAATTTTTCCTTCGCCAATTTTTTCGTGTCTATCTTTGTGAGCAAATCTTTCGTTTTTGCTGTCGTTTAGATGTATTGCATAGAGCTTGTCTAGTCCAATTATTTTATCAAATTCATCAAGGACATCATCTAAATTATTTACTATGTCGTAACCTGCTTCGTGAATGTGACAAGTGTCCATACAAACTCCAACTTTTTCTTTTAGATGCACTCCTTCGATTATTTTTGCAATTTCTTCAAATTTCGAGCCAACTTCTGTGCCCTTTCCAGCCATGGTTTCTAGTAAAACTATGGTTTCTTGGTCTTCTCTCAGTACAGAGTTAAGCTGTGCAGAAATTATTTCTATTGCTTTTTCAATTCCCATTCCAGTGTGTGATCCAGGATGAAAATTGTAATAAGTGTTTTTAAAATATTTTAGTCTTTCTAAATCTTCTGCTAAAACTAAGTTTGCAAATTCTCTTACAGATTCCTTAGATGAACACGGATTTACTGTGTAAGGGGCATGGGCAAGCAAGGAACCAAAATTATTTTCTTTTGCAATAGTCATCAATTTATTTATGTCCTTTTCGTCTAATTTTTTCATCTTGGAACCTCTGGGGTTTCGTGAAAAAAATTGAAAAGTGTTGGCAGAAATTGAAAGTGCAACTTCACCCATATTTGCATAAACCTTTGATGAGGAAAGATGGGGACCTATTTTAAACATATTACCTCCATTAAATAGAATTAGTGAAATATATTTTCACTGGGATCGTGGAATTTTACAACTTTGGCTGGCACGCCAACTGCAGTTGAGTTTGGTGGAATGTCATCTAAGACGAGAGCACCTGCTCCGATTTTCGCACCGTCACCAATGACAACTGGTCCAAGGACAGTTGCGCCTGTTCCTATTATAACATTGTTGCCAACTGTGGGATGTCTCTTTTTTTCTTTTTCATTTCCCGTTCCGCCAAGAGTGATATTGTGATACATATGACAGTTGTCGCCAATTTCTGCAGTTTCTCCAATGACCACAGCCATGCCATGGTCAATGAAGAGATTTTTGCCAATTTTTGCACCAGGATGAATTTCAATTCCCGTTTTCTTTCTTGCTTTTTGAGAAAACCATCGGGCGAGAGTGGTGTGATTTTTTTTGTAAAAGTAATGTGCAATTCTGTGGTTAATCATTGCATGGACAATTGGATACATAAATATTGCCTCAAATAAACTTTTACAAGCGGGGTCTTCCTTTAAAATAAATTTTCCATAAGATTTTAATTCTTTAAAAAAATTATTCATTTTTAAACAAGTCTGTAGACATATACCTTTCTGCAGAGTCAGGGGCAACTGTTACAATGTTGCCGCCAATTTCTTTTTGCATCTTTAATGCACCAACCACATTTGCCCCAGCGGATATACCCACTAAAAGCCCTTCTTCACTAGAAAGTCTTTTCGCCATTTCAATTGCTTCTTCTGATTTTACTGTAATAGTCTTGTCGAGAATTTTTTGGTCTAAAACTTTTGGAATAAAGTTTGCACCAATGCCTTGAATTTTGTGTCCGCCAGATTCTCCCCTTGTGATCATTGGAGATTCTTCTGGTTCAAGTCCCCAAACTTTAATAGATGCATCCTTTGATTTTAAAAATCTTCCAACGCCAGTTACAGTTCCGCCAGTTCCAATCCCTGCTACAAAACCATTAATTTCTTTTAATTCACTATAAATTTCTGGACCAGTAGTTTCCTCGTGAGCAAGTGCATTGTATTTGTTTTCAAATTGGTTTGGCATAAAATAATTTCCTGTTGCAACTAGTTCCTTTGCTTTATCAACTGCGGCTTGCATTGCTCCTTCGCCAGTTAAAATTAAGTTTGCACCAAAGGCTTCAATTAAATTTCTTCTTTCTATGGACATGGAAGAAGGCATTACAATATTTACTTTGTAGCCAAGGGCTCGACCTATCATTGCAATGGCAATTCCAGTATTGCCGCTAGTTGGCTCAACTATTTCCATTCCTTCTTTTAGCGAACCATCTTTTATTGCTCCTTTTATCATATAAAGAGCAGCTCTATCTTTGATTGAACCTGCGGGGTTAGATTTTTCCACTTTGACAAAAATTTTGCCATTGCCAATTTTTTCTAATTGAACTAATTTTGATTTACCAATTGTTTCTAATAATTTTGTCATTTCTTCCTCATAAAAATAAATAAAAAAAGAGAGCATATGAATTCATATACTCTCAAAATCTTCTTAAAAAATTTTAATATATTGATTCACATTCAAATAAGTCCTATAAAATTTTTTATAGGACAACAACAGAATGCTTGGCTTGTGAAATTTTTAAAGTTTTTAAAGTTTTTCATTTTTATCGCCTCATCAATATGTGTTAACTATACTATCAAAAAAACATTTTGTCAAGCTATGATAAAATTTGTTTACCTTTAAGTTATTTACATAAAAATCTGGTTTAAAAATTATTTTTATGCTAAAAATTTTTAAAATTAAATAAATTCTCGAATTTTCTTGAATATAATAGGACAACTTAGTTATAATGTAATAAGTAAATAAAAAGAGGTGTTTTATGAAAGTTTCAGTAATCCTGGCAGCAGGAGAGGGAACGAGAATGAAGTCCAAAAAGCCAAAGGTACTTCATGAAATTCTTGGAAGACCCATGCTTTTTTATGTCCTAAATTCTTGCAAGCATTCGCAAATAGAAAAGAATATTATAGTTGTTGGACACAATAAGGAAAAAGTATGTGACGCTTTTAAAGAAGACGAAGATGTAGAATTTATTGAGCAGCCCATTGGCGACGATGTGCCCTATGGAACAGGTTTTGCTGTTTTAAATGCTCTTGATAAAATAGAAGATGAAGATACAGTTATTATTTTAAATGGTGATACTCCCATAATTTCAAATTCAACTATTTCCTGCTTTTTGAAATTCCATGAAGAGAGAAATAACGATGTTACAGTTTTGTCGGCTGATATGAAGGATCCTACAAATTATGGCAGAATCGTAAGAGATGAAAATGCAAATGTTGTTGCGATAGTTGAAGAAAAAGATGCAAATGAAAAACAAAAGTTAATTCGTGAAATTAATTCGGGGGTTTTTGCCTTTAAAGGTGCTTCTCTTAAATTTGCCCTTTCAAAAATCGACACAGATAATGCGGCAAATGAAATGTATATTACAGATGCCCTTGAAATTTTAGTTGAAGATGGCAAAAAGGTTGATTCCTTTAAGCTAAGAGATACTAGAGAAATTCTTGGAGTAAATTCGAGATATGAACTTTCTGTTGCAACAGAAATTTTACAAGAAAAGATAAATAAAGAGTATATGCTAAGGGGCGTTGGAATAGTTGATCCAAAGTCTACATATATTGAATGGGGTGCAGAAATTGAAAGTGATGTAATGATTTATCCAGGCACTCGCATTGATAGATATTCTGTAATAAAAGAAGGCGTAGAAATTTATTCTTCTACAATAAAAAATTCTGAAATTGGAGAAGATGTAATTATTAGATCTTCTGAAATAGAGGATTCAACTATTGGAAGAGGAACTACTGTGGGTCCTTACGCTCATCTTAGACCAAATTCTAGGGTTGGAGAAAATTGTAAAATTGGAAATTTTGTCGAAGTTAAAAATTCAAATATTGGAAATGGTTCTAAGATGAGTCATCTTGCTTATATAGGTGATGCCGATGTTGGAAGTGGCGTAAACATTGGTTGTGGGGTTGTTTTTGTAAATTACAATGGCAGAGAAAAGTTCAGGACAAAGGTTGGCGACAATGCCTTCATAGGTTCTAATTCTAATTTAGTGGCGCCAATAATTGTGGAAGACAACGCTTATATTGCAGCAGGTTCGACAATAACTAAAGATGTTTTAGAGGGTCAGCTTTCAGTAGAGAGAGCTACTCAAAAAAATATAGATGGATGGGTTAAAAGAAAAGGATTTGTCAAATAGGAGGACATAATTATGAACACAGTTAACGGAGATATTGTAGTATTTACAGGGAATTCTAATATAAGTCTTGTAGATAGAATTTGTGAAAACTTGGGAATTGAAAAGGGCGCTTGCACTGTTTCAACTTTTTCTGACGGAGAAATTTCTATTGATATTGGTATTTCTGTAAGAGGCAAGGATGTTTTTGTTATACAATCTACTTCTTCACCAGTTAATACTAATTTAATGGAACTTTTAATTTTAATTGATGCACTAAAGAGGGCATCTGCTGGAAGGATTAATGCAGTTATTCCTTATTATGGATATGCAAGACAAGATAGAAAGACTAGGGCAAGAGAACCTATTACATCAAAACTTGTTGCCGACCTATTGACTAAAGCTGGAGCGGATAGAGTTGTTGCAATGGACCTTCACGCAGGACAAATCCAAGGTTATTTTGATATTCCTGTTGACCACTTGACAGCAATTCCTTATCTTGCAAGATATTTTAAAGATATTGTAAGAGAAGATGACTTTGTAGTTGTTTCTCCAGATTTAGGTGGAGTTACTAGAACTAGAAAATTTGCCAATGAATTAAATCTTCCAATTGCAATTATAGAAAAAAGAAGACCAAAGGCAAATGTATCTGAAGTTATGAATATCATTGGAGATGTTGACGGAAAATCTGTTATTTTAGTTGACGATATAGCAGATACTGCGGGAACTATTACTAAGGCAGCTGATGCATTAAAATCAAGAGGAGCAAAATATGTTTACGGAGCTGCAACTCACGGAGTATTATCAGGTCCTGCAATTGAAAGAATTAAAAATTCATCTCTTGAAAAATTTGTAATCACTGATACAATTGAAATTCCAGATGAAAAGAAAATTGACAAAATTGATGTTGTGTCTGTTGCTCCAATTTTTGCATCAGCAATTAGGAGAATTAACACTTCAACATCAGTTAGTGAAATGTTTGAATAAGGTGATTTAGTGTATATAATAGCAGGTCTTGGAAATCCCGGAAAAAAGTACGAGGACACGAGACACAACATTGGATTTAACACTATTGATGCACTTGCCGATAAATTGAATATAAAAGTTAATAAGATTAAATTTAAGGGGCTTGTAGGTGAAGGGAGAATAGCAGGAGAGAGGGTTATTCTCCTAAAGCCCCATACTTTTATGAACAATTCTGGCGAGTCAATAGTTGAAATTTTGAATTTTTATAAATTAAAACCAGAGGATTTAATAGTAGTAGTAGACGACATAGACATTGAGTTTGCACAGTTAAAGATAAAAAAGAATGGCTCTGCCGGCACACACAATGGACTCAAGTCAATTGTAAATTTAACAGGAAGTAAAAATTTTGCTAGGTTTAAAGTTGGTGTTGGCAAAAAGCATCCCAACGAAGATTTGGCAAGTTTTGTGCTATCCACTTTTCCTGCAAAGGATAAAAAACACATTGAAGATGCAATAGATGCCTGTGCCGATGCAATTATTGAAGCCGTGGATAGAGGTATTGATGCTTCTATGAATTCTTATAATAACAATATTTATTGAGGTGGAAGTTGAATTTTTTAATAGATAGTGTTAAGAATTTAAAATCCTTTAGGGAACTAAGTGATTCAATAAAAAACTCAAAGAACACTGCTGTTTTTGGTTCAGAAGAAGCAGTGCTCTCTCTTTTTGCGCCTGCCTTTAGTGATATTGGCAAAAAAGTATGTGTAATTTCACAAAATAGGGTAACTGCTAGAAAAACTTACGAAGATATTTTAAGTATTTCTAGTGGAAATTGCGTTCTCTATCCAGAAAAGGACGTGTTTTTTTATGATAAGGACTCAAAGTCTAAGGAAAACACAAAGAAAAGGCTTGAGGCAATGGCGGAAGTTTCAAAGGGCAGCGCAAATATTGTAGTAACTACGCTAAATGCACTTACTGCAAAGATTACGAAAAAGGAAATTTTTTCAAGTTACAAAATAAATATAAAGATGCAATCACAAATTTCCGTGGATGAATTGAAGAATAAACTTATAGAAATGGGATACGAAAGATTTCCAAGCGTTGAAGGTGTGGGACAATTTTCTGTAAGAGGTTCTATAATTGACATTGCTACTTCTGATGCAAATTATAGAATTGAACTTTTTGATGACGAAGTTGATTCCATAAGAAGTTTTGAAATTGATAGCCAAAGGTCCATTGAAAAGTGTGAAGAGATAGACATCTTTCCCATAGAAGATTTGATTTTAAAAAGGGATGAGAAGAAAGAAATTGCCGATAAAATCAAAAAAGATATTGCAAAGACAAAACTCACAGGAAAAGAAAAGGATAGACTAACAGAAAAGTTTTTGAGGTATGTGGACAGACTTGAGAACGATGAAACTATATTAAATAAGGATCTAATCTTGCCCTATGTAAATGGAGATGAACTTTCTTCTTTTTTAGATTACTTAGATAATTTTATTTTCTTAATTGACGAGCCAACTAGAATCGTCGAGAGAGAAGACGAGCTTTTGGTGGCGAATGGAGAAAAATTTGCGATTTTAATAGAAAATGGCGAAGTTACAAAGACCCACGAAAAAGCTTTTTACGATTACAAAGATATTGTGTATAAGCTAAATGAAAATGAAGTTATAACCTTTAACGCACTTTTAAAACCTCCAAAGATGTTTACTCAAAAGGATATAGTGAATATCAAGGTGAAGAGCGTTACTAATTATATGTCGAAGATAAAGTTATTTAAAGATGACTTAGACTATTATTCAAAAAATAGATTTAAGGTAATTTTACTTGGAGCTACTGAAAAAAGAGCAAAAAGACTTTTTGACCATTTAGTAGAACTTGGATACTCGCCAGAACTTGCAAAAGAACATGGAGATTTTAGAAAATATGCCGATTTAGTTGTTACAACTGGAGCATTAAATGATGGAATTGAATTTTCTGATTCAAAAACAGTTTTTATAAATTATTCTGAAATTTATGGAACATTTTCTAAAAAGAAAAAAAATAAGGTTTCTAAGGAAAAGTCCCTTAACTTTGATGATTTAAAAATTGGCGATTTTGTAGTTCACGAGGCTCATGGCGTTGGCAAATATATTGGAACTACAAGACTTTCAGTATCGGGAATACAAAAGGATTACATCGTCATTGAATACGGTGGTGAAGACAAATTATTTTTACCAATTGAATCTCTTGACTCAATTTATAAATATGTGCAAGAGGGCAAAAGGGCGCCAAAAATAAATAAATTAAATTCTCTTGATTGGAAAAAGAAAAAAGCTCACGCGAAAAAATCTATTGACGACATGGCTGAGGAATTAATAAAACTTTATGCAACTCGTGAAAATATGAAGGGCTATGCCTTTAGCAAAGACAGTCAATATCAAAGAGAATTTGAAGATGCCTTTATTTACGAAGAAACAAGTGGTCAGTTAACTTCTTCTGAAGAGATAAAAGAAGACATGGAAAAGCCAATTCCAATGGATAGACTTCTTTGTGCAGATGTTGGTTATGGTAAGACTGAGGTAGCACTTCGAGCTGCCTTTAAGGCAATACTAGATGGAAAACAAGTTGCCTTACTTGTTCCTACTACGATTTTAGCGCAACAACATTACAATACAATTAAAGAGAGATTTAAAAATTTCCCAGTGGGTGTTGGACTTTTGTCGCGATTTAGAAGTAAAAAAGACCAAAAAATGGATCTTGAAGGTTTAAAAAATGGAAATATTGACATTATAGTTGGCACTCACAGACTTTTGTCAAAGGATGTGCATTTTAAGGACTTGGGACTTCTGATAATAGATGAAGAGCAAAGATTTGGAGTTCGCCACAAAGAAAAGCTAAGAATGTTAAAAGAAAATGTAGATACACTTACCCTTACTGCAACCCCAATCCCAAGAACGCTACAAATGTCCATGATTGGAATAAGAGATATGTCTGTAATCGACGAGCCACCTGAAGAGAGATTTCCCGTTGAAACTTATGTCTTGGAATACAACAATTTAATGGTTAGGGAGGCAATTTTAAAGGAAATTGAAAGAGGGGGACAAGTTTACTTTTTGTACAACAAGGTTTCAAATATGGAAAATAAATTATTGGAACTTAGAAAACTTGTGCCAGAAGCAACTTTTGCCATGGCAAATGGGCAGATGAGTGAAAAAGCCTTAGAAGATACGATGATTGATTTTATAGAGGGTAATGTTGATGTTTTAGTGTGCTCGACTATTATAGAAACGGGCATGGATGTTCCAAATGCAAATACGATGATAATTACGGACTCAAATCGTCTTGGACTTTCACAACTTTATCAACTTAGAGGAAGAATTGGAAGGTCTTCTAGAATTGCCTATGCTTATTTTACTTATGATAGATCTTCATCAATTTCTGAAGTTGCACAAAAGAGGCTTCAAGCTATTAAGGAATTTACGGAATTTGGGTCTGGGCACAAAATTGCAGAAAGGGATTTAGAAATAAGAGGTTCAGGTTCAATATTGGGCTCAAGACAATCAGGTCATATAGAACAAATTGGTTACGACCTTTACATGAAGTATTTAAGGGAAGCCATTATGAAGTTAAAGGGAATTGAAGTTGAGGAAAAAATCGACACTACAATTGATTTAAAATTAGATTCCTTCATCCCTAAAGAATACATCGAAGACGACAGGACAAGACTTGAAATTTATAAGAAGATTTCCGTAATTGACACTGAAGATGCTTACTCTGATTTAGTTGAAGAATTAATCGACAGATTTTCTGATTTTCCAGATGAAGTTTCAAATTTAATGGATATAGCACTTTTAAAGAACAAGGCACAAAAGACAAATATAAAGTCTATTATAGAAAAAAATGGCGAGTACAGAATAAAAGTTGAAGGCGAAGTTTCCCTTGAAGCAATTATGGAACTTAACAATGAATTTGAAAATATCTCCTATTCCATGGGAGATGAAAATGAGATTATTTTAACTAAGTTAAAATATCCTCTTGATGATTTAAAGAAACTTGTTACTATTTTGCATTTACACAAAAATGACACAAAATCATCTAAAAAGTAGTGTATAATAAAGTTATTAATTTAAAATATAAACAAGGAGAAAAATATGAATTTTAAAAAATTAGGTAAAATAGCAGTAGCTATTACACTTGCAAGTTCACTAGTAGCTTGTGGTGCAAAAAAGGGAGTAGCAGCAAATGTTGGCGGAGTTGATATTCCAATGGAAGCATATTATAAATCTTATGCAGCAAGAGTAAATCAACTTACTTCAATGTATGGCGAAGATGTTCTAAAAAATAAAGAAGATGGTAAAAAATCTACTGATGAACTTTTAAGAGAACAAGCTATCACTGATTTAACTACTACTGAAGCATTGAAACAAGATGCTGAAAAATCAAAAATAACAGTAAGTGATGATGAAGTTAATAAAAATATTAGCGAAATTGAAACACAACTTGGTGGAAAAGAAGCTTTTGATACATTTTTAAAACAAAATGGACTTCCAAGAGATTATGTTGTTGAAAATATGAAAAATCAAATGTTAGTTGGAAAATGGACTCAAGAAAAAACTAAAGAATTAACTCCAACTGATGATGAAGTTAAAAAGTATTATGAAGACAACAAAGATAAATACTTTAAAGCTAAGGCATCTCATATTTTAGTTAATGATTTAAAAGAAGCTAATGTTCTTAGAAAACAAATCCTAAAGGGCGAGGATTTTGCTAAAGTCGCAAAAGAAAATTCCAAGGATACTGGCAGCGCTAAAAACGGAGGATCACTTGGCGAATTTACAAGTGGTCAAATGGTAAAAGAATTTGACGAACAAATTGCAAAGATGGATGCTGGAGATATTTCTGAACCAATTAAAACTCAATTTGGTTATCATATCATTAAACTTGACGAAAAAACTCCTCTTGAATTTGACGCGGTGAAAGATCAAGTTAAGGCTACACTTCAACAAGAAAAATTTAAAGAATATGTAGATAAAGTTAAAAAAGATGCAAAAATCAAAATTTATGTTGACACTAAAAAAGAAGTTGAACTTCCAGATGAATTTAAAAACTTTGGAAAAATAGAAAAAGAAGAAAATTCAAAAGCTAATAATGCAGAAAAAGCAAACGCAAAGGCAGGCAATAAAACTGCAGAAAAAGCAAATGCAAAGGCAGATAACAAAACTGCAGAAAAAGAAAATAAAACTAAATAATTATTGAAATTTTATAAATTTTAATTTATAATTAAAAAACCTGTATTGAGAAATTCTAATAAAGTTTAGCAAGTCTCATTCAGGTTTTTCTTTTATTAAGTTTTTGTAAATTATAAAAAAATATAGAATTAATTCTCTATAATTAAATATAATTTTATAAATCTGTTATAATAAAGTAAAGGTATTTCAGTAGTGAGGTGAAGTCATGAGCTTTTCATCTGAAGTTAAGAATGAAGTTGCAAAGATAAAAGTTGACAATTATGAAATCATTCTTTCTGAACTTGCAGGCATAACGCCAATGTGTGCAGTTTTAAATTTTAAAAACAACAAGATTTCCATGGAATATATCACAGAAAATGCGTCAGTAGCGAGAAGAGTTTTTACTTTTCTCAGAAGATCTTTTGGATTTGATGTGGAAGTAAAGAATGCAAAATCAACTCAGCTTAAAAAAAATGTATTTATCATATATATATCACAAGATGAGTCTTGCAGGTTATTACTTGATGAGTTAAAATATATAAAAGGTGCAAGCGTATTTATGATTAACTACGAACCTACTGATCTCATAAAAACTGTAAATGAGAAGAAGGCATATATACGTGGTGCTTTTTTGGGTTCAGGTTCTATTACAAATCCAAACAAGGGCTATCATTTGGAATTTGTTTCTGAAAACGAATCCAACGCATATTTTTTGATGGATGTAATTAATGAATTTGGATTCACTTCAAAGATTATTATGAGAAAGGAAAAATACATAGTCTACATTAAGGACTCTGAACAAATTTCAGATTTTCTTTCTTTAATTGGTGCTTATAATTCTGTATTGAAGTACGAAAATATCAGAGTTATAAAAGAAATGAGAAATAATGTCAACAGAATAGTAAATTGTGAAACTGCAAATTTAAACAAAACTGTTAAATCATCCTATGATCAAGTGGAGGACATTAAATTAATTGATAGAGAAATTGGGTTGGAAAACATAGATGAGGATCTTAAGAAGGTTGCAATTTTAAGACTTAATAATAGGTCTATGAGTTTAAATGACATTGCTAATTCAATAGACCCTAAAGTCTCAAAGTCCACCGTTAATTATAGATTTAAAAAGCTAAGAAAAATTGCTAACAATTTGAGGGGTGTATGAAATGACAAATAAAAAAGTTGTACTTAATAATAATGAAGGGCTTCACGCAAGAGCGGCTGCGCTTTTTGTGAGAGAAGCAAATAAGTTCGCTTCTGACATAAATTTAGAGGCACATGGAGACAAGGTAAATGGCAAGAGTATAATTGGCATTATGTCCCTTGGAGCTTTTAAAGGTGAAGAGATTATCATTGAAGCTAATGGTGCTGACGAAGAAGAAGCCGTTGAGAGATTATCTCACTTAGTTGAAAAAGAATTTATAAATCTTTAATAATATGCTTTTTAGAGTTTTGCTTTGGCGAAACTCTTTTTTTCGGCTCTATGTCAAATAGTGTTAGTGGATAAAAGCAATTATATAGGGTTTATTGCCTAGACCATATATTTTTATGGGACAATTATTTATTTTAATTAAATATTTCAAATAAAAATAGTGCTGATGATTTATCGCCAACACTATTTATTATGGAATCTTTATTTTTAAAATTTATCTAATATATCATGATGCCCAATGTCTAAAAGAAATATCAATTCATTATTTTCGTAGAACCAAATAATTCGAATATCCATATTAATAGAAGATTCCCATATATCATCAGTACCTTGAATCTTCTTAGTACGTAGTGATGGGTGAGTAGGATTTTCTATAAAAAATTTAAGTTTCTTTTTAGTTTGCTCTTTTTCAGTATAAGATAGTTTCTTGTAATGTTTTTTAAAGGCTTTCGAATAAGTGATTTTATAAGGCATTACTTGTCTAATTCCTCAAAGAGAGAATCGATAGAATCAAAGACAGGCTGATTTCCATTTTTAATAGATTCTTTAATTTCTTTAACTTCAGCTTTTAAATTTTTTATAATGTGTTCAGGATAAATGGCAACTGGAACAAGAACGATCTTTCCATTATCTTCAGTTACCTCAAATTGGTCGCCTTGATTTAAGTTCATAGAATTTACTATGTCTTTTGGGATAGTTACTTGGGACTTGGCTTTTAGTTCAACTAACATGACAAAACCTCCTTAGTTAGAAATTCATACTTTCTAACTAAATTGTACTATTTCTAAGAAAAAAGTCAAGGGAGAGTAAAGTTTAAAGAATTGGAGTAAGCAATTGTAGTATAGTTATAATAGAAAAATAATTATGATAATAAGCCTTGAAGATAATATCTTTAGGATTTTTATGTTCTAAAGGGCTAAGAATAGTGAGTTGTAGGTAGGTAAGATACAGCTTCATACTGCCAACAAAGTGTAAGGATTAAGAGAGCAGATGTGTATTAGAATTTATTTGACTAAGAATGGCAATTGTTAAACAGTGTTGATGAAGAAAGTAAGCAAAGTGAGGCAAATCTCAATTATGAGAGGAGTCTCACTTTTTGTTTAAAAGCAAAAAACAAGAAAATATTTTAATTTGTAAAATAGTGCTGTTGATAAATTATTGGCATTATTTATTATATAACCTTTTTCATGTCCTTTTAATTGAACTAAGGCTTTGATAAAATATAGCTAGATAATTTTTTAAAATAAGTTGAAAAAATTATTTTAAATTCTTAAAGTAATTTGATGTTTGTATAAAGATTAAAGGATGATTTTATGAATAAATTTGTGCATTTGCATTTGCACAGTGAGTATTCTCTACTTGACGGTTCTACGAGAATAAGTCTTTTGCCAAAGAGGGTAAAGGATTTGGGAATGGATGCCGTCGCTTTAACTGATCATGGCAATATGTATGGTGCCATTGCCTTTTATAAAGCGTGTAAAGATGTGGGCATAAAACCTATTTTAGGTTGCGAGGTCTACATCTCAGAAAAGGACTTGACTATTAAGGACAAGTCCAACAAGAGATATCACTTGATACTTTTGGCAGAAAATAATGAAGGGTTTAAAAATATTATGAAAATTGTATCCATTGGCTTTGTTGATGGATATTATTACAAGCCAAGAGTTGACAAGAGTGTTTTAAAGAAATATTCAAGGGGTGTGATTGCAACCTCAGCTTGTCTTGGAGGTGAAGTTCAAAGATTTATTTTGGATAGAGATTTGGAAGCGGCAAAATCTGCTGCAAAGGAGTACAGAGAAATTTTTGGCGAAAATAATTTTTTCTTGGAACTCCAATACCATGGAATGCCTGAGCAAGCTAGAGTAAATCGCGAACTTGTTAAAATATCAGAGGAGCTAGGCATTCCTCTTATTGCTTCAAATGATGTTCACTATTTAGACAAAGAAGATGCAAAGAGTCACGATGTGCTATTATGTATTCAAACTGGGAAGACAATTAATGAAGAAGGACGAATGAAATTTCCATCAGATGAATTTTATTTAAAATCACCTGACGAAATGGCTGCACTTTTTCCTGAAAATAAAGATGCACTTGAGAACACGGTAAAAATTGCCAATAGATGCAATGTTGAAATAAAATTTCACGACCTTCACCTTCCTGAATTTACTGTACCTAGCGAATACACTCACGAGGAGTATTTAAAAAAACTTGCAGTCGAAGGGATGTATTCTCGATACAAAAATATAACAGAGGAAATAAAAGAAAGGTTTGAATTTGAATTTAATACAATAAAAAACATGGGTTATGTGGATTATTTTTTAATAGTCTGGGATTTTATTAGATACGCACGAAAACATGAAATTCAAGTTGGACCAGGAAGAGGTTCAGCCGCAGGTAGTATGATTTCTTATTGTCTTGGAATAACAGATGTGGATCCGCTAGAGTTTGATCTTCTATTTGAAAGATTTTTAAATCCAGAGAGAGTTTCCATGCCAGATATTGATATTGACTTTTGTTACGAAAGACGTGAAGAAGTTATTGAGTATGTAAATAGAAAGTATGGAGAATCCCATGTTGCGCAAATTGTAACCTTTGGAACTATGGCGGCAAGAAATGCTATAAGAGATGTTGGTCGTGCTCTTGACATGAGCTATGCAAAGGTGGACTACATTGCAAAACAAGTTCCACAAGCTTTAAATATGACAATAGAGAAGGCACTTGAAATTTCTGAAACTTTTAAGGAAATTTACGAAAGTGATGAGGATTCAAGAGTTTTAATCGACATGGCATTAAAGCTAGAAGGTCTACCAAGGCATACTTCCACTCATGCAGCTGGAGTTGTAATTTCAAAGGACGAACTCACAGAATATGTGCCTTTAACTCGAAACGACAAAATAATTGCAACTCAATTTAATATGATTGAACTTGAAGAACTTGGACTATTAAAGATGGACTTTTTAGGATTAAGAACTTTGACTGTAATAAGAGATGCAATAAATTTAATAAAAGAAAATGAGGGAAGGACTATTTCCTTTGAAAAACTAGATTACAAAGACCCAAATGTGTTAAAGATGTTTGCGAGGTCAGAAACTCTTGGCGTTTTTCAATTTGAATCAAGTGGCATGAGAGCCTTTTTAAAGGAATTAAAACCTGACGAATTTTCTGATTTAGTTGCGGCAAATGCGCTTTTTAGACCGGGACCGATGAAACAAATTCCAAAATTTGTGGCGTCAAAGCACGACAAGAGTAAAATTTCTTACATTCACCCAAAGCTTGAACCAATACTAAAATCTACTTATGGCTGTATAGTTTATCAAGAACAGGTAATGCAAATTGTGCAACAAATTGGAGGATACTCACTAGGTAGAGCCGATATTGTAAGGCGTGCAATCTCCAAGAAAAAAATGAAGGTAATGGAGGAGGAAAGACAAAACTTTATTTATGGCAACGAGAAGGAAGGAGTTTGTGGTGCAATTGCAAATGGTGTTGACGAAAAATCTGCAAATGAAATTTATGATTTAATAATAGATTTTGCAGATTATGCCTTTAATAAATCTCACTCCGTTGCTTATTCAGTGGTTGCTTATAGAACTGCTTGGCTAAAATATTATTATCCAAGGGAATTTATGGCGGCGCAAATTTCAACTTACACTAATGATATAAAACAAGTTAGCCTTTACATTGAAGAAATAAAAAGACTGGGAATAGAAATTTTGCCACCAAATATAAACTATTCCTTCAAAAATTTTACTGTTGAAAATAATAAAATTAGGTTTGGACTAAAGGCAGTAAAAAATGTTGGCGACAGTTTAATAAAAGTAATAGTCAAAGGACGTGAAGCAGGTGCATATAAATCACTTAAAGACTTTGTTGATAGGATAAATGCAATTGATAAATCAGTGCTAAATAAAAGAGCTGTGGAGTCTTTAATAAGATGTGGTGCCATGGATGATTTTGAAGGCAATAGAGCACAGTACCTAGCTATTTATGAATCTGTACTTTCGGCTTCATCAAGTACGGCAAAAAATAATGTACATGGACAATTTTCTATTTTTGAAAATACAAATGTGAGTGAGGATCTTCCTAAATTAAAAGATTTTAGACAAAAGGACAAACTTGATATGGAAAAGGAAGTTATTGGGATGTATATATCTGGTCATCCCCTTGATCCTTATAGAGAATTAATTGAGAAGAACACAAATATTAATACAAATCAAATTTTTGAGAAATATAGAGAAAATCTTTTGAAATCTAGTAAAGTAAAAGTTGGCGGGATTTTAAAATCAAAAAAAACAATGATTACAAAAAACAATAAGATGATGGCTTTTGCAGCTTTAGAAGACCTTTTTGGCACAATTGAACTTGTAATTTTCCCAAATGTTTTTTCAAAATACAGGGATTTAATCGAAGATGAAAATGTAGTTTTTGTAGAAGGTCATTTCCAAGAATCAGAGGTTGAAGAGCCGAAAATTCTAGTTGACAGCATCGCAAAAATAAAGATGCCGACAAAAAATAAATTATATATTTCCGTTGATTCCATAAAAAATGAAAATGTGAATGAAATGAAAAAAATTTTAAAGGATTATGAGGGCAATACTCCAGTAATATTTTTTGAAGAAGAAAGCAAAAGAGCCTTTGGTACTAATTCAAATATGTGGATTGATTCTACATTCTTTGACGAGATTCAAAACAAATTGGCAGTGTATACTAAGAGTAAAGAAAAAATTATTTTAAAGTAGGTGTGTATGAGAATTGCAATTTTAACAAGTGGCGGCGATGCTCCAGGCATGAATGCCACAATAAGAGCGGTTACTAGGACTTGTATTTACGAGGGTATAGAAGTTTTTGGCATAAGCGGAGGTTACGAAGGTTTAATTGATGCAAAGTTTGAAAAATTGGTTCAGTCTTCAGTAGCCGACATCATTCAAAGGGGAGGAACAATTTTATCAACTTCAAGGTCTGAAAGATTTATGACTGAAGAAGGCTTAGAGAAGGCGATAAATTCTCTAAAAATTTTTGAAATAGATGCACTTATTGTCCTTGGTGGAGATGGGAGTTTAAGAGGGGCAAAGATGTTAAGAGATCGCGGAATAAATGTAATTGGAATTCCTTGCTCTATTGACAATGACCTTGCATACACGGATTTTACTATTGGATTTATGACTGCAGTAGAAACTGTAACTGAAGCAGTAAGCCATATTAGAGATACCACAGAGTCACATTGTCGTGCAAATGTAGTTGAAGTAATGGGAAGAGAATGCGGCGATATTGCACTTTATTCTGGAGTTTCTTCCGGTGCGGAATCAATTATTGTGCCAGAAATTCCCTTAGATATAAATGAAATTGCAGAGAAGGCAATTATGGGAAAGAACAGAGGCAAAAAGCATCACATAATTATTATGGCTGAAGGCTGTGGATCTGCTTTTGATTTTGCAAAAGAGTTTGAAAAACTTACAGGCATAGATACAAGGGTAACTGTTCTTGGTTACATTCAAAGAGGAGGAGCACCAAGCATTTTTGATAGAATTTTGGCATCGGAGCTTGGATACTTGGCAGTAAAAGAAGCAAAACTTGGCAATTCTCTTGCCCTTGGTTTTAAAGATGGCAATGCGATAAAAATGAGTTTTGACGAAATTTTCAAAGTAAAAAAGGTTTTTAGACATGATTTACTAGATATACTAAAAATAGTTTCAATATGAGGTGAATATGAAAAAGACAAAAATTGTTGCTACAATTGGACCTTCAAGTGAGAGTGAAGAAATTTTAAAAAGATTATTCACAGAAGGTGTAAATGTCGCTAGATTAAATTTTTCTCACGGAAGCCACGAAGAACATAAAATAAAAATTGACAGAATAAAAAAATTAAGGCGAGAAATGGATCTTCCCATTGGCATAATGCTTGACACAAAGGGACCGGAAATTAGGCTAGGCGATGTAGATGGCGAAGTTATTTTAGATTCAGGCGATGAATTTATTTTAACTACAAGGGATTTATTAGGCGACAAAAAGACTGTAAGCATTTCCTATAAAGAGCTATATAAAGATGTCAATGAAGGCGATAAAATATTAATTGACGACGGACTTGTGGAGCTACAAGTAAAAAAGATTCGTGGCGAAGATATTATTACAGAAGTAAAAAATTCTGGAACAATTTCATCTCACAAGGGTGTAAATGTGCCTGGTTCAAACTTAAATCTTCCTGCTCTAACAGAAAGGGACATTGAAGATATAAAATTTGGGATAAAGGAAGATGTTGACTTTATCGCAGCATCTTTTATTAGAAGTAGAGAAGATGTCCTTGCAATAAGGAAGGTTTTAGAAGAAGAAAAAGATTACACTACAAAAATTATTTCAAAGATTGAATCCCAAAAGGCAGTAGAATTAATCGACGAAATAATCGAAGTTTCCGACGGGATAATGGTAGCAAGGGGAGATCTTGGCGTAGAAATCGAAACAGAAGCAGTACCAATTGTGCAAAAAGAAATTATAAAAAAATGTAATATAGTTGGAAAAACTGTAATCACTGCAACCCAAATGCTTGACTCCATGATTAGAAATCCAAGGCCAACTCGTGCAGAGACAAATGATGTTGCAAATGCCGTCTTAGATGGAACAAGTGCAGTTATGCTTTCTGGAGAAACTGCAAGTGGAAAATATCCTATTGAAGCAGTTGTTACAATGAGAAAAATTTTGGAGTACACGGAAAATACAATTGATCACGAAGAAATTTTGAAAAATAGAATGAGAGATGTGGAAAATTCAATGACCAACTCCATTGGCAAAAGTGCTTGTGTAATTGCAAGAGATCTTCACGCAAAGGCAATTATCACTGCTACAACTTCGGGCAATACTTCGAGAGCTATTGCAAAATTTAGACCGGAGACGCCAATAATTGCATCAACACCCTTTGAAAAAATTAAAAATCAATTAAGTATTGTGTGGGGCGTTATGCCAGTAAAAGTCTTAAATTTCAAAGATACTGACAATTTAATCGATGCCTCAATTGATGTCGCAGTTACAAAGGGATTTATAAAATCTGGCGATTTAGTTGTATTGACAGCAGGAGTGCCGGCAGGCATTGCTGGTTCTACAAATTTATTAAAAATCGAAAATGTTTCAGAAATTTTGGGACGAGGAACTGCAATTGGAAAAAAGAAAAAGAAGGCACGAGCAGTTGTAGCAAATAGAATTGAAGATTTAGAAAAAAACTTTAAGACTAAGGACATAATAGTATGCAACGGAACTGATGGCAGGATGATTCCTTATATGGAAAGATCTTCAGGATTTATTACAGAGGAGGCAGGTTTTACATCAAATGGAGCTGTGGCTGCAATTTCTCTTGGTAAAACTGCAATTGTTGGCGTGAAAAACATCACAGAAAAGATAAAAACAGGAGACATTATAACAATAGATCCAATAGATGGAACTGTGAGAAGATAAATAAAATTTGTAAAAAAAAAAAGACCTTTGTGATTAAAAATTATCACTAAAAAGGTCTTTTATTTTTGTGTAATCAATTCTCTTTAAATTTTCTTCGTGTTCCTTTAAATTTGAATTGAAGTTTTCAAATTTTACTTTAAACTTTTTTGACTCCGACATTAATTTTAGATTTGCAATTCTGTCAGATTCATTTAAATAATTAAAATAATTTTTGCTTCTCTCGTCTAGTGCGTAATAAATCTTGTCAAGACTTTTTGAAAGTCCAAGTAAATTGTTTAGAGTTAAAACAAGATCTATTACAAAGATTAAAGTCAATAAGATGGCGACTGAGCTAATAATTTTATCTCCAGCTGCAGAGAAAAACAATAACATAACTGGTGTTAAGTATTTAACAATAATTATATTTGCCATTCCAAAAACTATTAAACCGTAAAGGCATACTCTTCTTTTAATTTGAAATGGATAGGCGCCGTAATCCCACCATCTTTGGTGAAAAAATCTTTCCAATAAGTAACCAATGAAGTACTCAATTGTGCAGGACATAAGTGCAGAGTAAATAAAAATGTAAAAGTTAGATTCAAAGTTTTTTAACATCAAATAGGATATTGTTGCACCAATGCCATAGATTGGGCAGAAAGGTCCAATTAAAAATCCTCTGTTATAAATTTTGTCTAGCTCAATTGTAGAGCAAGGGAAACTTTCCCAGCACCAACCTATAAAGGAGTAGACAAAAAATATTAAATATAGTTCCTTAATATTCATAAATTTTCCAAACCCACTTTCATAGATTTTCTTCTAACAGTTTCCACAAGGGAAACATATTTGTCAGAATAAGTTACAATCCAAGATTCCAAATACATTGGCGGAAGAATAGTTAGTGGGAACATATGCTTAAGGATGATGTCCCTTTCAATTCTATTTATCTTTAATTCACTCTTTGCATTTAAGTATGCTTTCATTGGATGAGTGAATCCATGGATTAATCGCTCTCTTTTGCCGTCGTGCCAATCGTATAAAAAGTAATCGTGAAGTAGAGCTCCTCTTATAAGTGAGTCCATGTCCACATCTAAATTGTATTTTTCAGCAATTTCAATTGCCTTTTTTGCGACAGAAATAACGTGAGAATAGACAGAGGTGTTTCCATGTTGTATGAAATTTTTTGTTTCTTTAAATCTCGTGTTCTCATTTAAGAAGGCGATAATTTCTTCAAGTCTTTTTTTGTTATTCATATAATCTCCTCAGTATTATTCTATTATATAAAAGTAAAAAAAATTCAAAGTTTGTGTTAAATTTTTAATACATTTCAAATTTTTATTACTAATGTAAAGCAATAGAGTTTAAAATTCTATTTTTTACCATAAAAAATGGCAAAAAAATAAAAGCCATATTTCTATGACTTTTATATTTTACTAAAATTTTGTTTCAAAGTAAATTCTCTTTTCCTTTGCTGTTAAAATATCTCTAATTTCTAAAATCTTTGCGCTTTCTCTATCAACAGTTAATACAGAAGTTGCCTTGTCAAAACTAGAATTTTCAAGAGAATATCTTTCTGCGATTTTTTTGATTTCATCTTCTTTTTTAGTTGTAAAATCGTAAATAATATTTTCTTTTCTGTTTAAAATAGTTGGATTTGTGCTTACACAATTTAAAAATTCAATTAGTTTTTCTACTGTAAGTGATTCTTTGAAATTTATGTTTTCAAATTCATTGGCATCTAAAGATTTTTTAGTTTTTACGTCTTCAACTTTAACGCCAATTTTATCTCTGTCTATATCCCATGGATTTTCGCCAAGTGAATTAATTATGTTTGCATACTTTTCATTTGTGGAAATTGTTTTTTCTACTGTTTTTTTAGGCTTAGATTCAACTTTTTTAATTGGTTCAGTAGTTTTATCTTTAGCAACATCAGCTTTAGGTTCGACTTTTTTAACTGGTTTAGTAGTTTTGTCCTTAGCAACGTCAGACTTAGTTTCAACTTTTTTAATTGGTTCAGTAGTTTTGTCCTTAGCAACGTCAGCCTTAGGTTCAACTTTTTTAACAGGTTCAGTAGTTTTGTCCTTAGCAACGTCAGCTTTAGGTTCGACATTTTTAACTGGTTCAGTAGTTTTGTCTTTAGCAACGTCAGGTTTAGATTCGACATTTTTAGCAGGCTCAGTAGCTTTATCCTTAGCAACGTCAGCCTTAGATTCAACTTTTTTAACAGGTTCAGTAGTTTTGTCCTTAGCTACGTCAGCTTTAGATTCGACATTTTTAGCAGGCTCAGTAGCTTTATCCTTAGCAACGTCAGCCTTAGATTCAACTTTTTTAACAGGTTCAGTAGTTTTATCCTTAGCAACATCAGTTTTAGTTTCAACATTTTTAACTGGTTCAGTAGCTTTATCCTTAGCTACCTCAGGTTTAGGTTCAACTTTATTATTTTCAGTTTTTTCGGAAGGAACTTCAAATATTTCCTTTGATTCTGAGCTTCTTTTTTCTCTTCTCTTTTTAGCACGGTCTTTTTTTCTGGAAGCATCGTATTTTTTTTCGTCCTTACTTTCAAAAGTCTTTACAGAATCATCTTTTTTTATAGCATCATCATTTTTAATTTCTTCTGTCTTATGTACTTTTTCAACAGAAGGTTTTTCTCTAGCCTCAATAGATTTTTTAGCGTTTGGAGTATTTTGATTTTTTCTCCACAAGATATAGCAAACGATTACAATAATGGCAACAATAATTATTAAGCCACGCATAATAACACCTCCGATTTATTTATATTATACCACTTAAATACAAAATGACTACTTTAATTCATTAATTTTTAAAAAATAAAATTTTCCTAATAGTTTACATAATAAAGTTGAAATTAAACTAGGCTCGTTATATAATGTTATTTATTTGTTATCCAGATAAAGAAATAAAGTATATTAACAAAACGATATAGAAAAATTAATTTTGCTCATGAATCTGTTAATTTATACTTAATATAATTTAAACTAGGCTACTTAAAAAAGGAATTTTAATTTTTTAAATTAATACTTTGCATAATTTATACTAGACTATAAAAAAATACTAACAAAATTCTAAGTTTATATTAAGTAGACGAAGCTTGATTGACAATGTTTTCACACAGTGTTATATTTTTTGTGGGAGGTTATTATGGAGAAAACTAAAAAAAGACTAAAAAATTTTAAGGCACCTGATGCTTTGCTATTAATATGTATTTTAATGGTAGTAGTATCAATACTTACTTATTTGATTCCAGCGGGAGAATATACTAGACTTTTAGACCCTGAAACTGGAAAAGAAATGGTTGACCCAAATTCATTTCATTATATTAAAAACACTCCAGTAGGACCTTGGAAGGTATTATCTTCAGTTCATCAAGGACTTGTAGAATCAGCTGAAATTACTTCATTCCTATTTATTATAGGAGGAGCTTTTGGAGTGCTTAACTCTACTGGAGCTTTAGAGGCATTAATTTCGAGAACAGCTACTAAATTAAAGGGAAAAGAAAAATTAGTAGTTATATTTTTTGTAACATTGTGGGCATTGGGAGGAGCTTTCTTAGGAAACTTTGAAGAATGTCTTGCCTTTTTACCTATGCAAATAACTCTATGTCTTGCCTTGGGCTTTGACTCAATAACAGGTGTAGTCATAGGAATTTGTGGTGTCGCTGTTGGTTATGTAGGTGGAGTTATGAATCCTTTTACTTTAGGAATATCGCAACAAATAGCACAGCTACCACCATATTCAGGCATTGGATTTAGATTAGTTTTATGGCTTGTAACTCTTATTGTAACCATTGCTTACATATATAGATATGCTGACAAAATTCATAAAAATCCTCAATTATCTTTATCCTATGAAGCTGATAAGACAAGTAAATATAGAGAAGAAATTTCTTCAAATGTCGAATTTTCAATTAGACATAAATTAGTTCTATTATCTTTTGTGCTTGCAGTTATAGGTATTGTATATGGAGTAATAGTATTTCAATTTTATTTAGGAGAAATGGCAGCAGTATTTATTTTATTAACAATAGTGATGGCTTGTATTTCTGAAAAGCCTGTTAATGAAACAGTTAATGCTTTTGTAAATGGAGCAGCTGACTTACTTTACCCTTGTCTATGTGTAGGATTTGCAAGAGGTTTAACTATTATAATGATGGAAGGACATATACTTGATGTTATAGTTCATTCCTTGACAGGAGTTTTAGGAAAGTTGCCATCAATAGTATCTGCTCCACTTTCCTTTATTGTAATATCAATAATTAATCTATTTGTTCCATCAGGATCAGGCAAGGCTGTAATTGTTATGCCTATCTTAGTTCCTATGGCAGATGTTTTGGGAATAACTAGACAAACTGTTGCTCTTGCATATCACATGGGCGATGGTATAACTAATTTACTTTCACCAGCTGAAGCTACAATAATGGTAGCCTTAGGACTAATGAAAATATCCTATGGCAAGTGGATTAAATGGTTTTGGAAATTAGTTTTACTATGGTATTTAATAGGAATAATTGCTTGTATCATAGCAGTAAACATTGGACTTGGACCATTCTAGGAGGAAGAGATGAATAAATTTAATTCAATTAATGATCTAAAGGAAGTACAAGTTTTAAGAAATTTTTTAATGCTTACGGAAATACCACGACCATCTTTTAAAGAAAAAAAGGTTTCGGATTTTTTAAAAAATTGGGCTGAAAAAAACAATTTAGAAGTTAAACAAGATGATAAATATAATTTAGTAATAATGAAAGATGGTCAAAAGGGTGGAGAAAAAAAGAAAACACTAATTTTACAAGCTCATATAGATATGGTATGTCAGAAAAAAGATGGTTTTGATTTCGATTTTGACAGGGACCCAATACCTGTACAAATTGATGGAGACGAACTCAATACAGGTGGCAAAACTACACTAGGTGCAGATAATGGATTAGGCGTAGCCATAATAATGTCTGTGTTAGAGGATAAAGAAATTTCACATCCGCCAATAAGAGCAATATTAACCACAGTTGAAGAAGATGATTTTAGCGGTGTCAACAATCTTTCGAAAGATTGGGTAATAGGCGATAGAGCTATTAATATAGACAATAGCCAAGACGATGAGATTATTGCTGGAAGTAATGGTGGAATGGGAGTTACTTTTTCACTAGATATAAATAGACAAGAAAGAAAATTTTTTAATACTTTTAAAATTAAAGTTGGAGGATTACTAGGTGGTCATTCTGGCGAAGATATAGAAAAGGGCAGAGGAAATGCCATTATACTCTTATCTAGATTATTGGAAAAATTAGAAGATAAAATTGAACTTTTAGATATTGTTGGTGGAACATTTAGACTTGCAATTCCTAGAGAGGCTTATGCAATAATAGGTACAAACCTAGATAAAAATAAATTAGATAATATTCTTAAAGAGTTTGAAGAAGAGCTTCACTTCGAATACAGTGCTTTTTCAGACATCATCTATGTTAATTCCGAAGACTTTACATTAGATAAAGAGGCAATATCTCCAAAAGATCTAGATAAAATAATTAATATTATTAAATTATATCCCAATGGAATATTTGAAGTTGATCCAATAAATAATGTAGTAATTTCATCAAATAATTTAGGAGAATTGAGAATCGAAAATAATACTGTTAAGTTTGTTAATGAAATAAGAGCTATGGAAAAAACACAAGTTGAGTATACACTTAATAAAATTTCCACAATAGCCAATATATTTGAGGGCAAAGTAGAAGGATATGCAAAATATCCAGGTTGGAGATATGACCCAGAAAGCAAATTAAGAAATGATTATAAAAAAATCTTTGAAAGGGAACTTGATGAGAAAATAGAAGTAAAGGTTTCAGCAGCAGGATTAGAGTCGGGGTATTTACTGGAAAAAAATCCTAACTTAGATATAATTAGTGTTGGTCCAAATCACACAGGACTTCACAGCCCATCAGAATCTGCAAATATACCTTCTGTAATTAAATTTTATGAAGCTTTTAAAGTATTTCTTAGAGAGATAAATTAAATATTTTAAAAAATTATTCGCAGAGAGACATTGGGATATAAAAAAACTGATTTTTATTAAGTTTTTTGATAAAATAATTTGCTTAATAATTTTTACAATAAAAGAGGAAGCTATAAAAACCCCATAATTAAAAAGACGAGGAACTTAAATGTCCTCGTTTTTTTTGATGCAATGTTTATTTTTTAGTGAATTTTATAATCCATATGAAAAAATTTTAAAACAAGGCGAATTAAAGAGAATAGAAGAAAAACAAATGGAAAAGAAGACTTAAATTTTAAGGTTTTGAGGGCAATGAAAATTTATAAAAGATTTGTAGAATACATTAGCTTTTATTGAGAAAATATTAATTTAAAAGCTATATAATAAAAATCCTATACCTATAAGAAGTTATGAATTTATTGTATAATATAATTTAAGATAGTTAATAGGATTTTTAAGATGGCACAAGGAGCAAAGAAATGTCCGAATTTGGAAAAATTATTTTTAAAATAGACAAAGTTTTAGAAGAAAAAAATATAAGTAAAAACAAATTAGAAAAAGAAGCTAATTTACAACGAACACAACTTAATTCTTATTGCAATAATAAAGTAAAAAGAATTGACTTAGAAACACTTTCAAAGATATGTTATGTTCTTGATTGCAGGATTGAAGACATTATGGAGTATGTGAGGTAGGTTATGAAGTTTTTAGATGAATTGAAAAAAGTGCTTAGTTCTGATAAGCGCTTCATTGGAGAAGATAAGCAAATTATAAAAACAAAAGTATCTGATGCAGCTAGGAGCAATGATAAAAATTTACTAAAAGCATTGCTTAATAATGAAATGTTAAAAGATAGCTTTTTTACTAAAGTTGATGATATATATGTATTTGATAAAAATAAATTTGTTTGGGTTTTAGAATCTAAAGAATTTCTTCCAGACTCCTATACCTTATATAAAAACAAAATAGGTCTTGTCGATGCAAACGATAATCTTATAAGTCAAAAACAAGATATATCTTTAGTATGGCCCTATAAGGACTGCATCTTAGAAGGTGGTCAGACTAAAGAAGATCAGAAAAGACAAGAAATATTTTACAATGAAACTCTAGCACCAGAGCAAGTAAATAGACTCCTTGCCCCTAAAGTTTTAGGAAATGCTAAAAGGTATACTGCTGATGGCGTTGAAGAAAATATAGAATTTAATGAGGACGATAATTTAATTATTAAAGGCAATAATTTGATTGCTTTATCTTCTCTTTTAGAAAAATATGAAGGACAAGTTAAGTGTATTTATATTGATCCACCTTATAATACAGGCAATGACTCATTTAAATATAATGATAAATTTAATAGGTCGACTTGGCTTACTTTTATGAAAAATAGATTGGAAAAAGCAAAAGAATTATTAAAAGATGACGGGGTTATTTTTGTACAATGTGATGATAATGAACAAGCTTATTTGAAAGTACTTATGGATGAAGTTTTTGGAAGAGAGAATTTTATTAATATCGTGACCATAGAGACTAAAATTGGTGGGGTTTCGGGAAGCGCAGAAGGTAAAAGCTTAAAAGATGTAACTGAGTTTATAAACTTTTATGCAAAAGATAAGAATTTAATTAATCTTAATAAAGTTTATAGGAACATTCCACTTAATCAACATATTCAGAATTATAAAGATAGTGGCAAAAGCTGGAAGTACACTTCTATTATTACAAAATTAGGTGGTAAGAAAAAAATTAAAGAAGAAAATGGATATATTTTTTATAGTTATAGCGAATTTGAAAGCAAATCGGTTAATGCATATGCTAAAGAATTAGGACTAACAGAAGATGAGGTTTATTTAAGGTATAGCGATAAGATATTTAGAACGACAAATGCTCAATCTAGTGTAAGACAGTATGTTGAAGATAAAACTAGGAATTTACCTGAAACAATCGTAGGATTGGAGTACAGACCCATAAAAGGTAAAAATAAAGGTGAATTAATTGAAATATTATATAAAGATGCAAAAAGAAATATGGTGATGTTTTTATCTGATGTAGTGAGATACATTGATGATAAACCATATTATCAAGAAGGGATTACTACTTTATGGAATGATATACTATATAATAATTTAACTTTAGAGGGAGATGTTGAATTTTCTAATGGTAAGAAGCCAGAAAAAATAATACAAAGAGTTTTAGGTCTAACAACTGAAGAGAATGATTTGATTATGGATTATCATTTGGGGTCAGGAACAACTGCAGCCGTTGCCATGAAAATGAATCGCCGATTTATTGGGATTGAACAAATGGATTATATAAACACCGTTTCTACACCTCGTCTTAAAAAAGTTATTGAAGGAGAACAAGGAGGCATTTCTAAATCAGTAAATTGGCAAGGTGGAGGTTCTTTTGTCTATTGTGAACTTTTAGAAGATAATGAAAGTCTTGTATCTGAATTAGAAAAAACTAAGACTTCTGAAGAAATAAGAGTTGTTTTTAACAAGGCTATTGATAATGGCAAACTAATACCTTCAGTCCTTCCTAATGATTTAAAGGGAACAGAAAAAGATTTTGATAATCTGTCAATAGAGAAGCAAAAAAATCTTGTTATGGAGTTTTTAGACAAGAATAAACTTTATGTAAATCTATCTGACTTAGAAGATGAAAGTTTTAATATTTGCGACGAAGATAAAAAATTCACTAAAAGCTTTTATTATAAGGAGAACTATAATGAGTGAACAATATTTATATCAAGAATTAGATGTGCTAAAAAAAGTAGGAGCTTTAAAAGAACTTCCTGAATACATTAAATCTAACCTCAACAAAAATATAGTGCTCCGTGACTATCAAGAAGAGGCTTTTAGATATTTTATAACTTATGTTGAAAGTGATTTGATTAAGAATAAACAGATTCATAATCTATTTCACATGGCAACTGGTTCTGGTAAAACTATTATAATGGCAGGATTAATCCTTTATTTTTACATGAAAGGATATAGGAAATTTCTATTTTTTGTAAATCAAAATAATATTATCGAAAAAACAAAAGAAAACTTCTTAAATCCATTCTCTATAAAATATTTATTTGCAAATAATATAGAATTAATGGGAGAACAAGTTGAAATAAAGGAAGTCGATAATTTTGCTTTTTATGACAAGAATGCTATTAATATCTGTTTTACATCAACGCAAAAACTTCACTTGGATATGAATATTCCAAGAGAAAACTCTCCTACTATTGAAGATTTTGAAGATGAAAAAATAGTTTTAATATCTGATGAATCTCATCATATTAATACTATTACAAAAGGATTAACTAAGGTAGAGAAAACAAATATAGAAGAAAATGTTAAATCTTGGGAATATACTATTGATAGATTATTTAGAGCGAATAGAGATAATGTTTTATTAGAATTTACTGCCACTGCTGATTTAAAAGACCCTAATGTAGAGAAAAAGTATTTGGATAAAATAGTATATGATTATACTTTATCTAAATTTAGAGCGAGTGGATACACTAAAGATTTTAAAAATATGCAAGGCGATTATGATAGATGGACAAGGACATTACTTGCCTTAGTTTTAAGCGAGTACCGTAGACATTTATTTGGTGATGCTGGTCAAAATATAAAGCCCGTTGTCCTTTTGAAATCTAAAACTATTAAAGAATCTAAAGAATTTTATGATGAGTTTTATCTGAAATTAAATAAACTAAAGTCAGATGAAATAATTAAATTTAAAGATTCTAATAATGAATATTTGCAAAATGCCATAGAGTATTTCTTAAAAAAAGATTCAAGTTTAAATTCTCTTGTTTCAGATTTAAAATTAGGATTTTCTCGTGAAAGCTCCATAGTATTAAATTCAAAAAGTGAATCTGAAGAAAAAGAAAAACAAGTTGCTGTAAACTCTCTTGAAGCAAAAGATAATCCATATAGAATAATATTTACTGTGGATATGCTTAATGAGGGATGGGATGTTTTAAACCTATTTGACATTGTAAGACTTTATGAAACTAGGGATGGAAACAAGGGTAAACCTGGAAAGACTACTATAAGTGAAGCTCAATTAATCGGACGTGGTGCCAGATATTGTCCATTTAAGATAGAAGAAGGTCAAGCTAGAAATAAAAGAAAATACGATTATGATATTACAAATGAAAATAGAATATTAGAAACTCTTTTATATCATTCAATGCAAGACTCAAGATATATTAGCGAGTTAAGGTATGCATTAAAGCAAACAGGTCTTTTGGCAAATGCTCCTATGGAAATTGAGTATAGATTAAAGGATGAATTTAAAGAAAGTAACTTTTTTAAGGAAGGCCATGTATTTTCAAACCAGAGAAGAGAAAAATCGAGAAATTCAGTATCGCAAATAGATAAGAAAATCCAAAATTCCTTATATCAGCACAAAGTAGCAAGTGGAACTTCAGTATTATATGGCTTATTTGATGAAGGAAGAGCTATTACCAATGGAATGACCAATATCTTTCAATATAAATTTAAAGAGATACCTCTAAATATTACAGAAGGGGCAATGGCAAATTTTGAAATATTAAAATTTAAAACTCTAAAATCATATTTTCCAAACCTCAAGTCAAAAAAAGAATTTTTACAAGGTGATAATTATTTAGGAAATATTACTCTTCAAATTGAAAGTTACTATGAAAAAATAAGGGCAAAAGATTTGTATGATGGCTCTATGAAAATTTTGCAGGATATATCATCATATATTCAAAAAATAAAAACTGAGTATGAAGGTACAAGAGAATTCTATGTTAAAAACATTCGCGATGTATTAAAAGATAAAAAAATATATATAGACAATCCTCATGGAGATGGATTAGGAATATCACAAGCTATGGTTGCAAATGAAGATAGCATGGATTTAGCCTTTGAACCTTGGTATGTATATAATGACAACTATGGCACAACTGAAGAAAAAGCTTTTGTTAAATATTTTAAAGGAATAGTAAAAGATTTAAGGCAAAAATACGATGAAATATATCTAGTAAGAAATGAAAGAATACCAGCATTAGCTATTTATGAATTTGATACAGGAGAAAGATTTGAACCTGACTTTTTACTATTCTTGCAAAAGAAGGGAATAGATGGTTATTTGCAAGAACAAATTTATATTGAACCTAAGGGAAGCCACTTATTAGAAAAAGATAAGTGGAAGGAAGAATTTCTTTTAAAAATTGAAGAACTAGGTATCCCTGTTAAGAAATATGTTGACGATAATGAGTATAAAATTATAGGGCTACCATTTTTTAATAAAGATTATAGGATGGAAGAGTTTAAAAAGTCTTTGGACAAAAAATTCTAGAAGATATAGAAATAATTCATATACCACCCTATACTCCAGAAATAAATCCCATAGAAAAATTTGGGGAAAAATAAGTTCCATGGGATTTAAGAACTTTTTAATTCATTAACAGTTTTGTCGATAGACTATGTGCAATGATAAATAAATTAACTAAAAAATAGTTAAAAGTATTACTCATGGGGTTGGATTTGTATCTAAAATTAATTGGATAATAGTATAAAATCTAATTATATAAATTATCCAAGATATGTACTTGATTTTGAAGAGATTTTAAAAGATTCAATTTTATCTATTAAAGTATAAAAGAGGCTGTTGCAAAATAGAATTATTAATTTTGCAATAGCCTTACTTTAATCTATTTTATATTTTTTAATTTGATTTCTAACGATGATTATCGTGGATGAGAGTATTAGTATAATCGCCAAGACTTGTTTAAAAAATAGTAGTTCCGATAATAATACTATGCCAACTACTACACTAGTTACAGGTTCCAGACAAGAAAGAATGGAAGTGTAGGTTGCTCCAATATTTCTAAGTGATTTTTGATATAAAAGGGTAGCCCCTACTGTAACGACAACAGAATAAAGAAATATAAACATCCATTGAAATAAGTTGTAAGATAAAATTATTTCCCTTTCTGTTATATTAACAAAGAAAATTAGCAAAAAGCTTGAGATTAAATTTATATAAAATAAAATTCTTATTGAATTTAGGTTTCTTAAAATACTTCTTTCCAATAATATTGAGTAAAAAGAATAAGTGAAGGATGAAATAGCAGCTAAAATTATTCCTCTTAAATCTATATGTCCACTTTTTAAATCTATTATTAAAACTAATCCAATGCTCACTGATAAAATGCAAAATATATCGACTTTATTTGGTCGACTTTTGGAAATAATTGCATTAATGATGAAAATAATTATTGGATATGCAAAGTGAATAGTAGTTGCAACGCCTGAAGATATGTAATTGTAAGAACTATATAAAGTTAAGGATGTGGCGACAAAAAATATAGACCCTATTATTAAATAAATAAACTCTTTAAAATTAATTCTGATACTTTTATCTTCTAAAATACATAATATTAAAACTAAAATTAAGGAAAGGCTAGTTCTGTAAAATGCTGTCGAAGCAAAATTTGAGCCAAAGCCATAAATAACTTTAGTAAAAAGAGGCATTAATCCAAACAATATAGCTGAAAATATTGCTTGAAATATACCTTTGAGTTCTTTATTGATGTTCATATTAATAACCTCTCTTATGGTAGGTTTTGAGAAAATAATTTATATTTTGCCAAAAAATTTTCTCGGAATATTATTTAATTCTAATTTAGCAAATAAAATCTATTATTTCAATTTATATTATTTTATAGAAAATAAAGGCTTTCATCAATTTAGGTTATTAAACTATTTCTTAAAAAATCTCTGAAAATCAATTATTAATAATTATCCTTTAGTGCCAAGTATTCATTATTCTTTATAAACAACTAATATAAAATGATTAATAGAAAAATATATTTTTTCATTAAAAAAGATCTCCATATGTTAGTTTTTATATCTGACTATTGAAGATCCTTTTATATTAAGTCTTTTTATTTTTATGCTAATTTTTTTCTTGATTCTATTTTATTTTTTACTATGCCAACAACATCACGCACTTCACGCACTCCTAATTTATATAGGCACAATAGGTATATGCAAGCTGCAATTAAAACTATTATCATTAAAAGGATTAGTCTTAATATAGTATGAAGGGAACTAGGTGCAAAGGACATAATTAATTTTTCGTAAGGGAAGTAAGATAGTGTTACGAGTCCCATTACAAGAGCAGCCATCAATGTTTTTATTAGTGCCTTAATGTAAGATTTTGTTCCAAGATTTCCAATTTTTCTTCTTAGAAGTATGAAGGAAATGAAAAGTGCAATTGTAGTCGCAATGGAAACTGATGCAGCAAGCCCATTAGTTCCATAATGTCTTGCGACTAAAAGGTTAAGTCCTACATTTATTATTACATTGGTTACGCCTACGTAGAAAGGCGTCTTTGTATCTTTAATAGAATAATAAATTCTATTTAATACATTTATTACAGAAATTGAAATTAAAGATAGGGAGTAACATCTAAGTGTAGATGTAGCTGCAATACCATCTGCTGCAGTAAAGGATCCACGGACAAAGGCAATTTCTATAATTGGTCTTGCTAAAATTATTAGTCCAACAGTTGCTGGTACTGTTATAAATAAAACTGTTTTAATTGAAGCATTCATAACTTTTTTGCCTAGTTTCATGTCTCCTGAACCTAAGGTTTTTGTAAGTATTGGAAAGACTATGGCAGTTATTGCAGTTATGAAAATTCCAATTATCATTGTATTCATTTTGTTTGAATAATATAAAATTGACGCAGCACCTTTACCCATTCCTGATGCTAAGTTTCTATTTACTATTGTGTTTATGTCATTTACAGAAACTGATACAAAAACTGGTAGGGCTAGGAGGATTGCCTCTCTTACATATTTATCTTTGAAGTCAGCAATAAATTTTGGTCTATATCCAATTTTTATTGCATTGGGTAGTAAAAACAAGAATTCTGCAAGTACGCCAAGAACTGATGCAATAGTTAGTCCCATTATTCCAACATGTTTAGAAAATAGTGCTAAGTAAATTATATATGTTAAGTTTAGTGGAATGGCAATGGCACCAGTGGCTGCGAATTTGTCACCATGTTGAAGATACCCTTCCATTACTCCAACCCATGATGAAAATAATACCACAGGCATTCCTACTTGTATAAGTTTAACTACAATTGCATAAGTTTCAGGTTCAGCTTGTGATGCAGTTAATAGCGCAATTTGATTTGGAAAAACTATTCCAAGAATGATTAATACAAAGGAAACTAAGGATGCGACCATTAATAAATTATTGGTAAAATAATTTTTTCTACTTGGACCATGATCCATTTCAGCCTTTTGTGCAGAAGGTATATATGTTGTAGCTATCGCTTGAGTAACAAAACTTGATATCATTGCTGTTGCTGCTTGTGCAAGGGAAAAGGCGTCCATTTCTGTTCCAGCACCAAATACATAGGCAGTGAGTGATTCTCTAAAAAATCCAAAAACTTTTCCTATTAACAAAAATATTGTAATGGCGAGAGTTGACTTTGCAATTCGTGAGCCTGTGTTATCTTTATTTTCCAATTTATTATCTCCTTTATAAGTCTTATCAAATTATAATTTGTTTAAAAATTTATGTCAAGTAAGGTAGATTTCTGTTATTTTAAAGAAATTTAATTATGTGTTATTATTGTTTTATAATAATTAAATAAGGAGGAAAAATGAAAAATAGAAATTTAATAAAAAAAGTTTTGCCCTATTTTTATAAATACAGGTTTACACTTTTCTTAGATTTATTTTGTGCGGGACTTACCACTGCAAGTGAAATGATTTTGCCACTAATTCTCCGCAAACTAACAAATCTTGGGATGAAAGACTTGTCATCAATTACCTTTGAATTTGTGCTAAAGCTTTCATTAATATATTTTGTCATAAAGATTATTGAAGTAATTGCACAGTATTTTATGACGAGCATTGGTCACATAATGGGTGCACGCATAGAAACAGACATGAGAAGGGATCTTTATTATCATCTTCAAGGTCTTTCCGACACTTTTTACAACGAGACTAAAGTAGGTGTAATTATGTCGCGTATTACCAATGATCTCTTTGACATAACGGAGTTTGCACATCACTGTCCTGAAGAATATTTTATCGGCGTGTTAAAAATTATTATTTCATTAATAATACTTCTTAATATTAATGTAAAAATGACACTTTTAATTTATATTATGATTCCGCTAATGATTTATTTTTCTGGACATTTTAGGAATAAAATGCGAGAGGCACAAAAGGATCAAAGAGTGCATATTGGTAATCTAAATTCTGCAATCGAAGATTCTCTACTAGGGATAAAAGTTGTAAAGTCCTTTGCCAATGAAGATGTGGAAAGCGAAAAATTTACCCATGAGAACAATAAGTTTTTAGGGATAAAAAAGAGATACTACAAGTCAATGGCTGGTTTTAATACAATCAATAGAATTTTTGACGGTTTAATGTATCTCATTTTAATTGCAAGTGGCGGATATTTCCTCATGAAAAGGGAAATTGGTCCAGAAGATTTAATAGTCTATGTAATGTTTATTCAGTCACTTCTTGCAACTGTCAGAAGAATTATTGAATTTACAGAGCAGTTTCAAAAGGGAATGACTGGCATTGAGAGATTTGCAGAAATTATGTCTGTCGAATCAGATATAAAAGACAAAGAGAATGCAATTGAAATAAAAAATGTAAGGGGAGAAATTTCCTTTAATAATGTGGACTTTAGTTACGGAAAGAGCGAAGAAAAGGTCCTAAATAATTTTAGCGTGGATATTATTCCTGGCGAAAAGCTTGCAATAGTAGGACCAAGCGGAGCAGGCAAGACTACAATTTGCAATTTGATTCCAAGATTTTACGACGTGGACAGCGGTTCTGTTACAGTAGATGGAATTGACGTGCGAGACATAAAGATTAAATCGCTAAGAGAAAATATTGGCATAGTTCAACAAGATGTATATTTATTTTCTGGGACAGTAAAGGACAATATTGGCTATGGAAAAAGTGATGCAAGTGATAAAGAAATTATTGAAGCTACAAAGCTGGCTGGAGCTTATGAATTCATAAGAAATTTACCAGATGGTTTTGACACTTATGTAGGTGAACGAGGAGTAAAATTATCTGGAGGGCAAAAACAGAGAATTTCCATTGCTAGAGTTTTTTTAAAAAACCCACCAATTTTAATTTTAGATGAAGCAACTTCAGCTCTTGACAACAAAAGTGAAATTGTCGTGCAGGATTCTATTGAAAAACTTTCAAAGGGAAGGACAACTATTACCATTGCCCACAGACTTACAACTGTACAAAATGCAGATTTGATTATTGTAATGACAAAGGACGGTATCGTGGAAAGAGGAAAGCATAGCGAACTTATGGAAAAGAAGGGTTATTATTACAACCTATACACAAAGGGTGGCAGATTAGAATAATAAATTTATTTTAGGGTATATCTTAACGAGAAAGAAACTTTGAGAGGTGTATTATGCAAAATTATATAGAAATTATAAAAAAAAGAAGATCTTATTACGATTTATCTGAAGACGTTCCACTTACTAATGAAGAAATAAAATATTTGATAGAAGATGTTTTAAACACAACTCCATCTCATATGAATTCACAAACTACGAGAGTAGTATTACTTTTTGATGAAAAATCCAAGGATTTTTGGAAAAGGGTAAATGAAACTTATGACAATAAGATAAATGAAGAAAAATTTCTCGGATTTTATCATGCAAAAGGCACGGCTCTAATTTTTATCGACAAAGATGAAATTAGAGAGCAAGAAAAAAATATGTCATTATATAAGGAATATTTTGAAACTTGGGGACAACATTCAGCAGCAATGGTTCAGCTAAATATTTGGCAAGCACTTCGCGATGAAGAAATCGGCGCAAGCAACCAACATTACAACCCACACATTGATTCATGGGTTAAGGATTTATACGAAATTCCAGATTCATGGGAGCTTATTGCAGAAATGCCCTTTGGGAAAATTGAAGAAGAACCAGAGGAAAATGACAAAAAACCAATTGATGAAATTTTAAAAGTTATTGAGTAAATAAAGAAGTAGGCGAGAGTCTACTTTTTTCTATTAACTTATGCTTGTAATAAAAATCTCTTATGACTATAATAAGAGTATCAGGGGAGCTTTTGCTGAGATTAGGTCAATCCTTAAACCCTTTGGACCAGGACAGGTAATGCTGTCTCGGGAACAATGCCTCTCTTTGAAGAGGTTTTTTTTATTTTATTTTTTAATGAGGAGGTTTTATGAAGATTTCAGTAGCAATACAAATACTTCCTACAACTAAAGAAGGTACTTCAGAATCTGTTGTAGAAGTTGTAGACAAAGTAATTGAATATATAAAGAGTGAGAAAGTAAACTATGTTGTAACTCCTTTTGAAACAGTTATAGAATTAGATGACTTCGACAAGGCTTTTGAAATTTTGAAAAATTGTGTGAAAATGGCTGGAGAAATTTCAGAACAAGTTGCTTGTTATTCTAAGACATTTTATTCTGAGAAGGGGATATTGACTATCGATGAAAAAATCGGCAAGTATCAAGGATAATATCTCAGCAGCTTCCTTGATAATAATTATTTTAGCCATTTGGCATTTTGTAACAACAAGGGGAATCGTGGGACCTTATTTACTTCCTAAACCCTTTGACGTTATAAAGGCATTTGTTACAGATTTTTCAACTATTGCATCTCATCTTGGAACAACTTTGACAGAAGCTTTTTTAGGCTTATTTGTAGGAGTGAGCTTGGGTTTTGTTGCAGCTTTATTAATGGATTTGTCAGATTTTGTTTATTCTGCTCTATATCCGATTTTGGTTTTGACACAAACTGTGCCAACAGTTGCAATTGCACCATTACTTGTATTATGGATGGGATATGGAATTGCTCCCAAAATTGCCCTTATTGTAATTGTAACATTTTTTCCAGTTGCAATTTCTCTTCTCGAGGCATTTAAGCAAGTGGATCAAGATAAAATAAAATTATTAAAGGCAATGGGTGCAAATAAGTTCGAAATTTATAAATACATCAAATTACCAGAGAGCATGGGAAATTTTTTTTCTGCTTTAAAAATTGCAGTTTCATATTCTGTTGTAGGAGCAGTAATTGCCGAGTGGCTTGGAGGTTTTAAGGGGCTTGGAGTATATATGATTAGAGTTCAAAAAAATTACTCCTTTGACAAAATGTTTGCTGTTATATTTTTAATTTCGGCAATTTCTCTTATTTTGATGAAACTAGTAAGTTTTATTCAAAAAAAGATGATGCCGTGGATGGAGGAAGAATGAAAAATTTAAAAAAATTATTAGTTTTAATTTTAGCGGGAATTATGCTAACAGCTTGTGGTAAAACTGAAAATAAAAAAGTTGAAGAAAAAAAGGATAAGCCAATGGAGAAAGTTAGCTTTTTACTTGACTGGGATCCAAATGTTAATCACGCAGGTCTTTATGTAGCAATGGACAAGGGATTTTTTGCAGACGAAGGGATTGAAGTTGAAGTAAATCAACCTCCAGCAAATGGAGCTGAAGCTCTTGTTGCATCAGGCAAGGCTGATTTTGGCGTATCTTTTCAAGATACAATTGCACCTGCCTTTGCAAGTGAAAAACCACTTCCAGTTACGGCAGTTGCTGCTATTATAAATCACAATACTTCTGGTATTGTATCAGTTAAGGACAAAAACATTACAAGACCTAAGGACATGGAAAATCACAATCACTCAACTTGGGGACTTCCAATTGAACAAGCAATTTTAAAACAAGTTGTTGAAGACGATGGAGGAGATTTTTCTAAAGTAAAATTAATTCCTGGTGATGTTACAAACACACTTGCAGCAATTCAAGGTAAAGACATTGACACAGTATGGATTTTTTATCCAGTAGACGGAGTTAGAGCTGAAATGGAAAATGTGCCAATTAATTATTTTGCTTTTAAAGATATTAACAAAACTTTTGACTACTACACTCCAATATTAATTGCAAATAACGATTTTTTGAAGAATAAAGAAGATGTAGCAAAGAGATTTATGCGTGCTTTCACTAAGGGATACGAATACGCAGCAAAAAATCCAAAGGAAGCTGCAGAAATTTTAGTGAAATTAAATCCAGAACTTGATAAAGAATACACAATTAAAGCAATGGATTATATCCACGACAAATACAAAGATGACGCTGAATATTTTGGTGAAATAAATGCAGATAGATGGAATAATTTCTACGCTTGGTTATGGAAAAATAAATTAATTGATAGAGAAATTCCTAAGGACTTTGGTTTCAATAATGATTTTGTAAATCCTGAAAAATTAAAATGAGCGAAAAATCAGAGATTTTAAGAGTAAGTGATGTTGATAAGTCCTTTGGCGACAAACAGGTCCTAAGGGACATAAACATCATATTGAATAAGGGAGAATTAGTTTCATTAGTTGGAGTTTCTGGAAGTGGAAAGACTACTTTATTTAACATAATTGCTGGACTTTTAAAGCCAGATAATGGTAAAGTTTTTTTAAAAGGTGAGGACATTACTGGAATTCCAGGGAAAGTTTCCTATATGTTGCAAAAGGATTTGCTACTTCCTTATATGACCATTATCGACAATGTATCTCTACCATTAATTTTGCGTGGCAACAAGAAAAAAGTCGCAAGAGAAAAAGTCAGCGGACTATTTAAAGATTTTGGTCTCGAAGGAACTCAGGAAAAATTTCCTTCACAGCTTTCTGGAGGAATGGCACAGCGTGCAGCACTTCTTAGAACTTATGTATTCTCAAATGAAGTAGCACTACTTGATGAACCCTTTTCTGCTCTTGATGCAATAACTAAGGCGTCGATTCACAAGTGGTATAAAAAAATTATTGGAGAGATGAAAATTTCTACGATTTTTATCACTCATGATATTGAAGAGGCAGTAAAAATTTCAGATAGGATTTATATTTTGGGGAAAAATCCAGGAACAATAATTGATGAAATAGAAATAAAAGAAGATTTTAAAGAAAATTTTTTTGAAGATAAAAAATTTATTGAGTATAAAAAATACATTATTGAAAAACTTGATAAAATTATTTAAACGAGGTAAATTCCTCGTTTTTTTATTAGCGATATCGTATTTTAAAAACTAACAATCAAAATGAGTTTGACAAAATTAAGTAGAGATGATATCGTTGCCATATAAAGGAGTGATGTTGTTATAGACCATAATATCTGGGATTATTTTATGATTAGAACTCCAGCTTTACCATTTTATTATTTAGAATATAGAAATTTATGTCAAGTCTTACTAAAATATTTCATAAGAATAAGCTCTAGACCAACTCCTTATGGATGTTTTGCAAACGTATCTATTGGAGAATTTGGGCTAAATACAAATATCGAAAAAGAAGATGAAATAATAGATATTAAAGTAGACACAGATTGTGCAAATGGGTTAATAAAAAATTTAGAAAACATCACAGAGATGAGCGACATCACTAATAGTTTAAATAAATTAAAATATTTATTTGATGAATATAAGAAAAATCAAAAATTAAGAATTTTAAAAAAGATTTATGACCTTATGAAATCTTTAAATGAATCTAGTAATTATATAGAACTTAATACTGGATGTAAATATTCAAGTAAAACTCTTAATAAAGAATTAAAAAATAAGATAGAAAATTTTGTTAATGAATTTTCTAAAATTAGTCCTGAAATTAATAATTATGGATTTTTAAGTAACTTTAAAAATAAGTTTATAGAAAAATATGGAAGTAATATAGAAGTTGATTTAATTGAGATAATTGATGAAAATAAATTTAATGGGTTTATCTATTTAAATGATTCTTATAATCCAAGTGATAGAGAAAAAGAATTTAGTAAAAATAAAAAATCTAATTAAATAGAAAACAAAGTCTTATACTGTTAAAATATATTAATTTAAATAATAAAAAAATTTATTAAATAATTGAGGAGTCCAATGAAAGCAGAAGAGAAGAAAATTTTAGAAAAAATTGGAATGGCAATGATAGTTTCGTTTATAATATTTATTTTTCTAGCATCAATTAAGTTTAAAGAAGTTTCTGATTCTTTTTTAGTACTTAGGTCACTTCTAAATCCTATTTCTATATTTATTGGATTTAGTTGTTTATTTGGCATTCATGTTGCAGATTTTTTTAAAGATTTGATCAAAGGAATGAAAAAGATAAAAATTAAAGAATTAATATTATTTTTCAAATATGTTTTTATTTATCAAGGGATTATTATTTTAACAACAAATTTAAATGCTTATAAGGATTTAAATGTTAGTAGATTTATTGATCTATACATTAATATAACAATGATATTAGCTGTTTTATTTGAGGAATATATTTTTAGATACATAATTCAAGGTAAGTTAATGGATGTTTGTGATGACTATGGAATATTATTTATGGCAATAGTTTTTGGATTCTTTCATTATGGAAAATATAAATCAGGTTTTTTATTTGGAATAGTATTAGGAATTGTTTACATAATGACAGAAAACATTACATATACAGTCATAATTCACTATTTTTTGAACTCAACATTATCATTAAGAATTGTAGTATTTTTACAGAATATTTTTATGGCAACCAATGTAGAATTAGACGGATTAAATAACACTACTGGATTTATAAGTTTATTATTAGGAGTTGTTTTAATGCTTGTACAATTGCTACTAAAAGGTAATTATATTTATTCTTTTAGACAAAAAGAAAAAGAACTTCTAAAAAAGATATTGCAACAGATTAAATATTTACCTGAACTTATAAAAACTTTTCCACTTAATATGGTACTGTTTTTTAGATTTTTTATTTAAATACAAAAAGTATTTACAATTAGTTTATTAATATAAAGGAGTAACTATGCATATAGCTTGTGTAATTGGAAGTAATTACGATCAATCAATTGTAGCACAAGTAATTTCAAACATAGTAAAAATATTAGGCTTTAATTATACATATGAATTTTTAGATTAAAAGAATTTAAACACACGGTTTTGTCTTGGATGTGGTTCGTGTTTTAACACAGGATTATGCCCATTAGATTCAGTAGATGATTTATCATTTATAAAAAATACATTAAAATCAGCAGATATAATAATATTGTACTCACCAGTTTATGTTTTGTCTGTTTCAGGTTTAATGAAAAATTTAATAGATCGATGTGTATTATATTGCCACAGGTTATAATTAGGTGGAAAATTAGGATTTACTATAACTTCTACATCTGAAACAGGAGGTCAAGAAGTATCAGAGTATTTAAAATCAGTACAAACATCATTGGGAATTAAAAATTTAGATAACTATATTTATAGACAAATTGTCAAATCAGTAACACCTATGGTAAGAAACTAAATAGTTCTTCTTTAGGCGTTTTATATTTTATACGTTTTCTTGGTCTATTATTCATTAAATTTAAGTTATAATTTAAATCACCTATATTTACTTCTGCCAAATCCATACCTTTAGAATAAAATTATCTTAAAAGTCCGTTGCTATTTTCATTTGTACCTTTTTGCCATGCACAGTAAGGATTACAAAAATATGTTTTACAGCCTAAATCTTCTCTTTTGTATATTACTTTAGGTCTTTTTTGGATAGTTCTACCTTTATTGTTAAATTTTCTTCTTTTTTCTGCAGGTCTTTTAAATTTCCCTTTTCTTCTATCAAGATACTTTTCATTTGCCTTTATTGGAAAATACTTTGAATATTCTCCTCTTGGACCTTCAATTTTTGAAGAATTTCTTTGTATTCTCTTGAAATTGTGCTTGGAGATCTTCTTAGTGCCTCTGCAATTTTTCTTATGCTCATTCCTAAATTTAAAAATTGATAAATACAAGATCTTTCTTCTATGGTAAGATGGTTATAGCTCATAGTTAATTGCTCATTTAATATGTTTTGTTTGGTCACTTACATATTAACACAGCTCTTTAGCTATGAGTTTATTTTATGTTGCACTTGTTATGATAAGTTATCTATACAAAAATACTAATAAAGATGACTTAAAGTAGTTTTGATAATGTTTGCATATTATGCTGCCTTTTATTATAATTATATTAAGTTATTGCTACTATTTATTTAGTAAAAGGAGGAAATTTATGCAATACTTTGTAGATTTAAACAGCGACATTGGTGAATCCTTTGGTGCCTATAAATTAGGTATGGACTCAGAAATTGTCAAGTATGTAACTAGTATTAACTGCGCTTGTGGATATCACGCTGGCGATCCACTAATTATGGATGCAACTTGCAAGGCAGCTGCAGAAAATGGAGTGGAAATTGGAGCTCATCCAGGTTACCCTGATTTAATGGGATTTGGCAGAAGAAAAATGGATGTTAAGCCAGAAGAAGCTAGAGCATATATGCTTTATCAAGTTGGAGCACTTGCTGCTTTTGCAAAGGCACATGGCAAAAAACTTCAACACATGAAACTTCACGGAGCATTTTATAATACTGCTTGTAACGATGAAAAACTAGCAAATGCAGTTTTAGATGCTGTTGAAGAATATGATAAAGATTTAATCCTTATGGTATTAAGCGGGTCTTACATAGCTAAAGAAGGCAAGAGAAGAGGACTTAGAGTAGCTCAAGAAGTTTTTGCTGATAGAGGATATAACGAAGACGGAACTTTGGTAAACAGATCACTTCCAGGTGCTTTTGTTAAAAATCCTAAGGATGCAATTCCAAGAGTTGTAAAAATGATTAAAGAAAATAAAGTTATAACTGCTAATGGAAAGGAAATAGACATAGTTGCAGATTCAATTTGCGTTCACGGCGACAATCCAGAAGCTCTTGAATTTGTAAAAAATATTAGAGAAGGACTAAAAGCTGAAGGTATTGAGATTAAATCTCTATCTAGTTTCTTAAAATAAGGGGAAATATATGGAAAAAAACAAAAACAATTTATCTGTTCTCTTAGGGGCAGCCTTTTTAATGGCAACATCTGCCATTGGACCTGGATTTATGACACAAACTGCTACTTTTACTACAAAGATTGGAGCAGACTTTGCAGCTGTAATTCTAATTTCAATTATTTTTTCATACATTGCACAACTTAATGTATGGAGAGTTATAGCAGTTTCAAAAATGAGAGGTCAAGACATTGCAAATAATGTACTACCAGGGCTTGGATATGTAATTGCATTTTTAGTTGCTCTTGGTGGTTTGGCATTTAACATTGGCAATATTGGCGGAGCAGGACTTGGACTTAATGTAATTTTTGGAATTGACGTAAAAATTGGAGCAGCAATTGGTGGAGTAATTGGAATTATACTTTTCTCTTCTAAATCTGCAAGTTCAATTATGGATAGAGTTACACAAATTCTTGGTGCACTTATGATTATATTAATTGCCTATGTAGCAATTAAGACGCAACCACCAGTTGCAGAAGCTGCAAAATCAGCTATTAAACCTGCAGGTGGATTTAATAGTATTATTTCTCCAACTCTTACACTAATAGGCGGAACTGTTGGCGGATATATTATATTCTCTGGTGGACACAGACTCATTGATGCAGGAATCACTGGTGAAGAAAATCTTTCTCAAGTAACAAAATCTGCTTCATTAGGAATTGGCGTTGCATTAATTGTAAGAGTTTTACTATTCTTAGCAATTCTTGGAGTTACAAAAATGCAAGGAGTACAAATTGACCCTGATAATATTGCAGCATCATCTTTCTTAGCGGCTTCTGGTGTAGTAGGATACAAAATTTTTGGTTTCGTATTTGCAGCAGCAGCCTTCACTTCAGTAGTAGGTGCAGCTTATACATCAGTATCATTTTTAAAGACATTATTTAAATTTGTAGCTGATCATGAAAATATGGTTACAATTGCCTTTATAGTATTGTCTACAATTATGTTTATCTTTATAGGACAACCTCAAACTCTATTGGTAGTAGTTGGAACACTTAATGGCTTTATTCTTCCAATAACTCTTGCAGTAATTTTATTTGCATCTAAAAATAAAAAAATCGTTGGAGATTATGTACATTCAAATATACTTTTTATACTTGGATGGATTGTAGTTGCAGTAACTGCATTTATGGGAATTCAAACTGTAATAGCAAATATTGGTAAGTTATTAGGATAAGTTAGGAGTAAAAAATGTATGATAAAATAAAGTTTTTAACAGCTGGCGATTCTGCTATTGTCATGGAATTTGGCAATACAATTGAAAAAGAAATCAATGCAAAGATTTCCGCAGTTGTTGAAAATTTAAAAGAGAAAAAAATAGATGGTATTTTAGACATTTTGCCAACTTATAGATCCATTTTAATTAATTATGATCCTGTAAAAATTTCTTATAGCGAAATGGTTGAGATTTTAAAGGGACTTAGCAAGTCAAACAAAGACAACAAAAGTGATGAAGTTAGACTTATTGAAATACCAACTCTTTATGGCAAAGAGTATGGACCAGATATTGAGTTTGTAGCTGAAAATGCAAATCTTAGCGTAGATGAAGTAATAAAAATTCATTCTGGAAAGGATTATTTGGTTTATATGATGGGCTTTATGCCAGGTTTCACATATCTAGGTGGACTTGATGAAAGAATTGCCACTCCAAGACTAAAGAGTCCAAGACTTAAAATCGAGCCAGGTTCAGTAGGTATTGCGGCAAATCAAACTGGAATGTATCCATTAGAATCACCTGGAGGATGGCAATTAATAGGAAGAACACCACTTAAACTTTATGATGACACTAAAGAGCCCCCAGTGTTTATTCAAGCAGGTGATTATATTAGATATATACCTATTACTAAAGAAGAATATGACAAAATAGGAGAAGAAGTTAAAAATGATTCTTATAAAATTTCCATTGAGAAAGTAAAGAGAGGTGATCTTCATGAGTAGTATTGATGTAATAAATGGTGGAATTCTCACGACAATTCAAGATAGTGGTAGGTATGGCTATCAAGAACTTGGCATTACTACATCAGGTGCCATGGATGATTATAACTATAAACTTTCAAATATATTAGTTGGAAATAAACTTGATGAAGCTGTGCTTGAAATGACTTATTTTGGACCAACTTTGAAATTTAATGAAGAACTGACAATTGCAATAACAGGTTCTAATATGAATCCAAAGATAAATGGCAAGGCTGTCCCTATGTTTGAAACTATAAAAGTTAAAGCAGGAGAAATTCTTCAATTTGGAAAAGTTGATGAAGGAATAAGATCTTACATTGCCTTTGGTGGTTCAATTGATGTACCCATTGTAAACGGCTCAAAATCAACTCATACAAAAACAAAAATGGGTGGAATAAATGGGAGAGCTTTAAAACCTAAGGATCAACTTAATATTAAAAAGTCTAAGGAAAAAACTATGAGAAGAATTCCTGAAAAGTATCTTCCAAAGTTTTCTCACTGCAATATTTTAAGAGTTGTACTTGGACCTCAAGATGATTATTTCACTGAAAAGGGCATTCACGATTTATTTAGATCAGGGGGATATCAAGTTACCAAAGATTTTGACAGAATGGGAATTAGACTAAAAGGAGAAGAAATTGAACATAAAGAAAGTGCAGATATTATTTCTGACGGAACAACTTTTGGTTCAATTCAAGTGCCAGCAAATGGGCAACCAATTATACTTTTAGCGGACAGACAAACCACTGGTGGCTATACAAAAATTGGAAATGTAATTACACCAGATCTTCACAAGCTTGCACAAATGACTTTTTTGGATAAAGTTCTTTTCCAACAAGTTACAATTGAAGAAGCTCAAAAATTAACAGTAGATTACAAAAATAAATTTGATGTAATAAAAAAGGAATCAATAATATGAAATTAAGTGAACTTGCAAAGATGCATCCAAGGGATGTAAGAGAACTCATTAGAAAGGGCAAAGTTGATCTTCCAACTTCAGGGATGAGTGAAGGATATCTGCAAGCTAATCTTGCAATACTCCCAAAAAAGTATGCCTATGACTTTTTGCTTTTTGCACAGAGAAATCCTAAGCCATGTCCAATCCTTGAAGTATTAGATGAAGGAAGTCCTATTACAAAAATTATGGCTGATGGGGCGGACATTAGGACTGATGTCCCAAGATATAGAATATATAAAGACGGAGAATACTTCAAGGAAGTAAGGAACTTAAAAGATTTGTGGCGAGATGATTTCGTAACCTTTGTAATTGGATGTTCCTTCTCTTTTGAAAAGGCTATGCTAGAAGCAGATGTACCTGTAAGACATATAGAAGACGAGCATAATGTTCCAATGTATATTACAAACATTGCTACTGTGCCTGCAGGGATCTTTCACGGAAACACAGTTGTATCTATGAGACCAATTCCTTACAAAGATATTGTTAGAGCCACAACTGTTACAGCAAGATTCCCAGCAACGCATGGTGCACCTATTCACATTGGAGATCCATCTATTATTGGAATAAAAGATATTAATAAACCAGATTTTGGCGAAAAAAGCGAAATTAAAGAAGGAGAAGTGCCAGTATTTTGGGCTTGTGGAGTAACACCTCAAGCAGTTGCAATGGCATCTAAACCGGAAATTATGATTACTCACGCTCCAGGTCATATGCTAATTTTAGATAAAAAGGATTCTTATGTTTCAGTATTTTAAAAATTTTCTGTCAAGGAAACTTGGCAGATTTTTTATTGATGCAAATGAAATAAGATTTGAAGGGACTCTTATATTTTAATTAATAGATAAGAAACTAGCCAATGAAATATTATCAATTAAGTAGGAAAATAAAGTTTACCTTTTAAAAACAGGCAATAAGACTTTAATAAAGTGTTTGAAATTAAAAACAGAAAAATTAAAAGGAAAGCCTAAAATTGCGACAAATAAATCTTTTTATGGTATAATTCTCAAATAATTTATAAAGGGATGGTAAAATTGAAAAATAATTGTTTAATAATTATTTTAAATATTATTAATTTTATTCTCTATGGAGTGGATAAGTTCAAGGCGAAAAATAATTTGTGGAGAATTAGAGAAAAAGTTTTGCTAATTTTTTCAATTTTTGCAGGAGTTGGAGGTTTTCTTGGGATGGAAATTTTTCATCACAAAACTCACAAGACAAAATTTTATCTGGCAAACATTATTGGAATACTTTTAACTGTTTATTTAATAAATTAATAAAATTTGAATTGACTTTATAAGCAATTTCTTATTAAATAAATGTAATACAAAAAATTATATTGAGGAGGCATTATGGAAAATTTTGATAATTCTGAAAGAAAAAAGAAATTTGTTCCAAGTATTGAGACAGAACTTAGGAGAAGGCAAGTATCTGTTCCTGAAGTAACTTATAGGGCTAGTGGAATAAATTTTATGGGAAAGAGAATAAAATCGCTCCTGTTTACTAATGATATCCCTATTATTGTTAACAATAATGCACAAGCAATTATGTCTGTGTATCCTTTTACTCCACAACTTAAAATAGTATCAGCTATAATGGAAGTTGCATCAGTTCCAGTATTTGTTGGTATAGGCGGCGGAACAACATCTGGATTAAGAGTAGTAAATATTGGATTGCAGGCAGAACTTATGGGAGCAGCTGGAGTAGTAGTTAATGCACCTATGACCAATGATAATATAAAGGTAATTTCAAGGGCGCTAGACATTGCTGTCATAGCAACTGTTATTACTGAATACGATGATATTGAGGGAAAAGTAGATGCAGGGGCTAGAATTTTAAATATTGCAGGTGGCAAAAAGACTGCAGAACTAGTAAAATATACAAGACATATAGTTGGAGATGAATTTCCAATTATTGCAACAGGTGGGCACACTGATGAGCATATTCTTGAAACTATAGACGCAGGTGCAAATGCAATAACGTACACACCTGCATCAAGTGCTGAAATTTTCTCAGAAGTCATGGAAAAATATAGACTTAACATGAAAGAGAAGGAGAAATAAAAAATAAAGGAGAAAAAATGGAATTTGGAATTTTATCGATAGTTCCTCCAATAGTTGCCATTGCTTTGGCGCTTATAACTAAAGAAGTAATTACTTCTTTATTAATTGGAATTTTATCTGGAGGACTTATCTACACTGGTGGGAATATTATTGCCGCCTTAGAAACAGTTTTTGATTTAATGGGAAAAAAGCTGGGAGATAATGCCCTTATGCTAGTCTTTTTAGCTATGCTTGGGTCACTTGTAATGGTAATGAACATGGCGGGAGGATCTTTTGCCTATGGTAAGTGGGCTAGTAAAAAAATTAAGAGCAAGAAAATGGCAAAGCTTGCGACATCTTTTCTTGGAATTTTAATTTTTATCGATGATTATTTTAACTGCCTAACAGTTGGTGCAGTAATGAAACCAATTGTCGATGAAAATAAGGTGTCAAGGGCAAAACTTGCACATATTATTGATTCAACTGCAGCGCCAGTATGTATACTAGCACCAGTTTCATCTTGGGCAGCATCTGTTGTCGCAGTAATAGGGGACACTGGAGTAAAAAATCCCATGAGCGTATTTCTTAGCACAATTCCTATGAATGTGTATCCCATACTTACATTACTTTTAATTTTATATTTCTGTACATCTGATATAGAAATTGGAGTAATGGAAAAATATGAACTTAACGACACATCAAGGCTTGTTGAAAACGAAGATGTTGGATATAAGTATTCAAAAAATGGAAAAGTTTATGATCTTGTGGTTCCAATTTTGGTTTTGATTTTTGTAACTGTAATGATGATGTTAAAGACTGGCGGATTTTTCACTGATGGAGTAGGAGCAGCAGCTGCTTTTGGAGATGCAAATGTAAATTTATCCCTTGTAATAGGAGCTTTTTTTGCAATAGTAGTTTCCTTTTTACTATTTATCCCAAGAAAACTTTTGAAGTTTGAAGAATTTATGAAGGGAATAGTAGATGGAATGAAGACAATGGTTTCTGCAATTGTAATTCTCTCTCTTGCTTGGACTATTGGTGGAATCACAAGTGATGAATTTTTAAACACTGGATCTTATATAGCATCACTTATTTCTAACTCAACTATGCCAATGTGGCTTTTACCGGCAATAATTTTTGTAGTTGGAGCATTTTTATCATTTTCAACAGGAACGGCTTGGGGAACTTTTGGGATTTTAATTCCAATAATGGTGCCAATTTTGATGCACACAAATCATATGCACTATTTGACAATTGTACTTGCGGCAATTTTCTCCGGTTCAGTATTTGGAGATCACTGTTCACCAATATCAGATACAACAATTTTGTCTTCAGCGGGAGCAGGTTGCGATCACATCGCCCATGTTTCGAGTCAATTACCTTATGCAATTAGCGTTGGTGTATCCTCAGCACTTGCCTTTTTAATATCAGGAATAATAGGAAAGCCAACACTTACACTTCCAATAGGAATTTTAATTCTTGCTGTGATTGTATTTGTATTAAGAAAGATGACGATAAAAAAATATTTAAAAAATGAAAATTAATTTTTAAGGCTAACTGAGAGGTTAGTCTTTTTTTAATTTTATAAGGTTTAATTTTTGTAAAAAATTTTTATTTTATCCTTTAAGAATTCTGTAATGTGGTATATATTTAAAATAAGAAATATAAGGGGTGCAATATGAGCTTTCAAATTGAAAAGAAAAATATTTTAGATTACGAAGTTGACGCAATAGTAAATGCAGCAAATAAAGAACTTAAAAGGGGCGGCGGAGTATGTGGTCAAATTTTTGCAAATGCAAAGGACGAAGAATTAGAAAAAGAATGCAATAAACTTGCTCCTATAAATCCTGGCGAATCTGTAATAACTAAGGGTTATAATTTAAAGGCGAAGTATATTATACATACTGTTGGGCCAATTTATTTTGATGGAAACCAAAATGAAAGGAAAATTCTTGAAGCTGCGTACAAATCTGCACTTGAACTTGCTGTGGAAAAAAATTTAGAGAGTGTGGCATTTCCACTTTTGTCATCAGGGATTTATGGATATCCGCTAGATGAAGCAGCAGAAGTCGCAGTATTTACAATAAGGGATTTTTTGAAAAATCATGATTTAGACGTTTCTATTTCAGTACTCAATGACAATGTGTTAAAAGTTTTAAAAAAGAAAAACAAAGAGTGGCTAGAAAAATAAATTAATAAGTTTTTACTCTTTATAAGAAATAATAAATTTATTTTATGTATGAAATATGTAGATTGGGAGTAATGGAGTTTTTGTTAAATCAAATTATATGATATTTGTTTTTGTTAATTGCTTGAGATGCTAATTAAAAAATTTTTAAAATTAATATAGATTCTATATTTTTGACCTATTTGTTTTTATAAAGTCTTGGGTAGGAACATTTTATAGATACATAAAAATTATATTTTCATTAGCATATTTAATAATTAGCTATGGATAAGAATTTAAAGTTAAAGGCAAAATAAAAGATAGCCTGTCAATTGACAAGCTATCTTTTTATTTTAGTAGAGTAATCTTTTTATTTCGTTTCTCATTCGTATTTTGCCTGCATGGTAGGCAACTTTTCCTGCTCTCTTTGGGTTTAAGAGTGGCATTAATTTTAGCTTTCTTCTCTTTTTTCTCTTTGGCTTTATTAATTTTATAAAAACTATTAATTTTATTAAACTTGATAAATTTTTCATATTTTCTCCTATTTTTTCTTGCTTCTCTTTATTTTATTTGTAGACTTTTTATTTTTTTCTTTAGTTATTTTTTTCGATTTTATATTTGAAGAAGTTTTTTTGTCCTTATCTTTTTTATTTGACGAATTGCTTTCATCTTCTCCAAATTCATTGTACCATTCTCTAGTGTGGACATCGCAGTGTTCTTTTGGAACAGTCATGTAATCATCTGGGTAAATTCCATAATGAGCCTTTGCATCATAAGGTTCTTCTCTTTCAAAGCGAACTGAATATAGCACTGATTCACTAGGACAAAATTGTGTTGCAAGTTTATTTGAGTCTTTGCATATTAAATATTTCTTAAATAAATTATCCTGTTCTCTTGGCTCCGTGCCTGAAATAAATTTTTCTCTATAAGATGCGCCAGCGTAATCACTCATTTTTGTCGCAAGTTTTCCACTCTTTGATGAAATAGATCTCGTAACAATATAGGATGGGTCTTCCTTAAAAGCTTCTCCCTTGCCTAAATTTTTCGCCATTCTATTAAATAATTCTATTGCAGAAGATTTGTCAGATGAAAGAGAAATTTTTGGAGAGTCTGCACCAATCCAAAGGGAAATTGTGCGACTATTTGTAAAGCCATTTACAAAATAATCTGAATTGGTTTTGTTTTGACCAAGGTATGCACCAGTTTCCGATGAGCCAACGTGAGCGCCAATTGCGTTGCCCCTATTTTTATTTGAAATAAACACATCCTTTAAAAGATGTGAGGCTTTCTCGTCAAAAAGTCTTTTCTCTTTGTTGCTATTGTCAATGATTATATTGCCACTTGGGTCTTCTATTTTTAAAATGGCAGTTTCTTCTTTGTATATTCCGTCATTTGAAATTGTTTGATACATTTTTGATAAATCAGAAAGTGTTAGACCAACTTGCATATTTCCAAGAGCAAGGGATTCTAAGTTCTCGTCGTGTTTCTTTTTATTTTCACTGTGATTTATAAAATAATCATCGCCATCATCTTTTATAATTTCAAATTTTTTTAATACATCAATAGCTTTGTCTTTTCCAATTTCATCTAAAACTTTTGCCGCTATAACATTGGAAGAATTTTCCATTGCAAGTCTAAGAGTCATCAAACCCTTAAAGGAATCGTAATAATTGTGTGGCCAAAACAATCCGTCGTAGGTAGTTGGGACATCATCGTAGACATCGCCAAGAGTTTTACCATCAATTAAAGCTGGGAGATATACGCTAAAAGGAGTAAGGGCAGAGCCAGGTTGTCTATAAGATTCTGTGGCACGATTTAAAATTTTTGCGTTTTTAGTTCTAACATCTAGTCCGCCAATTATTCCCTCGACAAAACCATTTTTATTGTTAACCACAATCATTGCAGATTGAGGTTGCATTACAGGATTTGGATTGAAGTTAAAATATTTATTTGAAATAATTAAATTGTCATTTTCAATTTTATAAAAATCAGGAAAGTCCTTTAAGTAAGAACCGTCGATAATTAAATAATTATTTTTGAGCTCTCCAGAACCTTCTTCAATTTTTAGAGCGCCAATTTCATAAGTGTTTAAAATTTTATTTTTGTCCAGTACATAGGCATCGATTATGTCGATTTTTTGTCCTAATTCTTTAAAATAAAGACTTTTTATTTTTAAATCACCATGAGATGAGATGCTGTAAGATGATTTTGGAATTATTAAATTAAATTTTTCATCTAAAATATTATTTTTTGCAAAATATAAAATTTCATCACCAAAAACAATATTATTTCCACTGTCAAAACTTAAATTCAACATTCTACTGCCGCCGCTTGATGATCTATTCAGCAAAAAGTTTTTGAAATTTTCGTATTTATCTTCTAAATCCTTTTGGATGTTTTCATCAATTGTGGAATAGACTTTGTAACCGCCAGTAAAAAGTTTATGTTCGCCATCTTCCAATGTAGTCTTGTAGAAATCAGCTAAGTACCTTGAAGCCTCTTTTTTTATGTAGTCAGTGGAGTAGGTACTCATTGTATGATTTTTAAAATTGCGAGGATTAATTGCACTTACGATGTCATAATTTTTGGCGCGTTCATATTCTTTGTCGTCAATATAACCTAAATCGTGCATTCTCATTAATACAATTTTTTGCCTTTTAAAGGCATCATCATTTAGCACCATGTAGAGATCTTTTCCGTCGATTTCTCTTGTGCCAATTACTTTAAAATCATCCTTTAAATATTCTTCTGGCACAGATTTAAAGGGAGAATAATTTGTCGGGGACTTTGGTATTCCAGCAAGTAGTGCAGCCTCAGCAATGTTTAAGTCAACTGCGTCTTTTGAAAAATAAGTTTGAGCAGCAGCCTCAATGCCATAGGCACCTTGTCCCAAATTTATTCTGTTTAAGTAAGCTTCTAAAATTTCATTTTTATCTAGCACGTCTTCCACTCTTAAAGACAAATAAGCCTCTTGAATTTTTCTGCCAAGAGTTTTTTGATTTGTTAGATAGACAGAACGAACTAGTTGTTGAGTAATAGTAGATCCACCGCGCATAAGGGATCTTGATTTTATATTTGCGGCAATAGAAGATGCAATGCCAATTGGGTCAAGACCCTTGTGTTTATAAAATCTATGGTCTTCAATTGCGACAAAGGCATTTTTTACATTATCGGGAATGTCATCTATATCCACGAGAGTTCTATATTCAAGTGATTCAATTTTTTCAATTAAATTTCCATCCTTAGAATAAATATAGGAGCTCTGATTAAAGGAAGAACTCAAATTATTTAAATCTGTGGTAGGAGTTTTTGAAATTATTGAAATAATAAGTGCTGAAAAAAGCGAAATAATTAAAACAAAAATTAAAAGCAGGATTAAAAGTGCAATTTTAATTTTTTGAGTTTTATTTAAGTTTTTAAAATTATTTTTTAAGCTTGCAAAATTTTTCATAGTTACTCCTTTTTTTAATTATATCATTTTAGCAAGCCAAATACTATTATGTGAGTTTTTTAATCTTAGCATTATGTAGTATAATATAATTATGGATAATGTTTATTTAGAGAATTTAAATTCAAATAAAAAGTTAGAGAGAGTAATTATTGTCGGTACTAATATTGGTGCTTATCCTCACAGACTAGAGACATCTATGAAGGAGTTATCAGACCTTGTCTTTGCAGATGGTGCAGAGGTCGTGGGAGAAGTTACGCAGAATATTTATAAGTTTAATCCAAAATATTTAATTGGCTCTGGAAAAGTTGACGAAATAAAGGAAATGGTAGAACTTTTAGAAGTTGATGCCATTGTTTTTAACGATGAACTTTCTGGAATTCAAGTAAGAAATTTGGAAAAGAGAATAAAAAAGAAAGTAATCGACAGGACAAATTTAATATTGGATATTTTTGGACTTCGAGCAACAACTTACGAGGCAAAGCTTCAAGTTGAACTTGCAATGTTGGAGTATCAATTACCTAGACTTCTTGGCATCGAAGGATGGTCAAGGACTGGTGGTGGAATTGGTACAAGAGGTCCTGGAGAGCAAATTATTGAAACCGACAGAAGAAGGTTAAAAAGGGAAATCGACAAGATTAAAGAAAAACTTGAGAAGGCAAAGAAAACTAGAGACACTACTAGAACTAGAAGACTTGATAGCAATATTCCCATTGTATCACTTGTTGGTTATACAAATGCAGGCAAGTCTACGATTTTAAATAGATTAAAGGACGAGGATTCTGGAGAGGTTTCTGTAAGAAACATGCTTTTTGAAACTTTAGATCCATCTTCAAGGAAGGCTAGACTTTTGTCTGGGCGTGAATTTATAATTTCTGATACCGTTGGTTTTGTTTCAAAACTTCCAACAAAAATTGTGGAAGCTTTTAAATCAACTCTTGAAGAAATAAAATATTCAGATTTAATTCTTCACGTCATTGACGCATCAAGCGAGGATTTAGAAATTCAGTACAAAACTACTATGGCAATATTAAAAGACATTGATGTATTGGATAAAAATATAATCACAGTTTTTAACAAGGTTGACAAGGTAAATGTATACGACATAAATTTACCACTTCCAGTTCTTCCAGATAAAAAAGTGTATATTTCTGCAAAAAAAGATGAAAATATGGATGCCCTTCTAAAGATTATTGAAGAAAATCTCGAGGAAAAATATTTTGACGTAAAATTAAAATTTACCTATGGAGATACAGGCCTTCTATACAAACTAGTAGAAAAATTTGATGCCAAGCCAATTTATGAAGAAGATGGCATTTATTTAGAATTAAGGCTTAATCAGGGCGAATATGAAAAAGTAAAGGATTATGTTGTAAATGTATAATTCAATTTTAAAAAATGGAAAAGCTGAAATAGAAATAAAAAAATCTATTTTCATTGGGCGAGCCTTCTTTGTAAAAAGTGAAGATAAAGCTCTTGAAATTTTAAAAAATATTAAAGAATTAGAAAGGTCTGCAACACATAATTGCCATGCTTACATTATTGGAGAAGATGGACTTACACAGAGATACTCTGACGATGGTGAGCCTAGTGGCACAGCAGGAATTCCCATGCTTGAAGTATTGAAAAAAGAAGAAATGAAAAATGTACTTGTAATTGTAACTCGATACTTTGGCGGGACAAAACTTGGTGCAGGAGGGCTTGTTAGAGCCTATACTGAAGCAGTTGTGAAAGCACTTGATGAATCAAAAAGAGTTATTAGAAAAATTTTCACAAGGACAAAAATAATTTACGACTACACATTTCACGGTGCTATAATGAATTTACTTGCAAATGAAAATTATAAAATCATTGAAGAAAATTATACAGACAAAGTTGAAGTTACAATTGACATTGGCGAAGACAAAACTATTTTAGATAAAATAAGAGATATGACAAGTGCAAACTTTAAAATGGAAAGCTTAAAAGATATTGAACTTCCAACAATTGATGGAAAAATTATTTATTAGGAGAAACTATGGATTATAAAAAAGTTACAGAAAATTTAGTAAAGTGGACAGAAGATTACGCAAAAAAAGTTGGCGCAAAGGGATTTGTCTTTGGACTTTCAGGAGGAATTGACTCAGCAGTTGTAGCGGCAGTTGCAAAAAGAGTTTTTCCAGAAAATTCTCTTGGACTAATTATGCCCTGCGATAGCATAGACAAAGATAGAGAAGATGCACTAAAAATTGCAGAAGCAATTGGTTTAGATACAAAGACAATTGATCTTACAAGTACATTTTATGAACTAATGAAGGCATCCTTTACTTCCGAAAATAAAATGGCAAGATCAAATATTAAGCCGAGACTTAGGATGACAACATTATATTATTATGCACAAGACCTTGGCTACTTAGTCCTTGGACCATCAAATGCAAGCGAATGTTATCTTGGTTATTCAACTAAATATGGGGACTCTGGCGCTGACATTATGCCAATTGCAAATATTTTAAAGACGGATATCTTTAAAATTGCAGAGGAACTTGGCTTGCCAGATTTTATAATAAATAAAAAACCATCAGCAGGACTTTGGGTTGGACAAACTGACGAAGATGAAATGGGCTTTACTTATGAAGTTTTAGACTCATACATTAGAGGGGAAAAAATTCCTGATAAAGAAGTAAAAGAAAAAATCGATAGAATGCACAAAAATTCAGAACACAAGAGAATTATGCCTCCAAAGTTTGAAATATAAATTTTGATTTAAGGAGTTGAAATAATGTTAAAAGATAGGATTAAAAATTTATTCATTTTAATATTTTTTATGGTGCTATTTAATGGATTTTTTTATTACAAGACAGGAAGGCTTAATCCCAATGCAATAAAAACTCATCTCTTGGGCATTGTTGTTTATATTGTAATTAGTCTAATTATTTATAAAATTAAAAAGAAGGATTAATTGCAGAAAATATAAAATAATAATTTATGGGATTATTATTCTATGTATTTTTACAAAAATAATAGACGAGGGAAGATGAGATATATTATTTACAGCTCTAAACTTTTAAATTAAAAAAATTTAAAAACAGTGCTTGACAAAAATATTTTACTAGAATATAATGTCATACATAAAATAATAAATGCCATGAAAGAGAAAAAGATATTTAGTGAGTCTCAAAGAGAGTGGGGATGGTGAGAGCCCACAGATAAGTTAGTATCATATATTCACTCTTAAGCATGAAGATTGAAAATTAGTAGATCTCCACGGCAGTCACCGTTATCATAGACTAGAGATTGTTAGATCTTTAAAGAGGAAATATTTTTATTTCGAATTTAGGTGGTACCGCGAATCCTTCGCCCTATGTTGGGCGAGGGATTTTTTTATTATTTTAAATAATTCTTTTGGAGGAAAAAATGAAAAATTTAAAGAAAATGGTAAAAATTGTTATGGTAGGTGCCCTTGCTGCATCTCTTGCTGCTTGCAGTACAGATAAAAAGGCAGAAAAAAATGATGGAAAAATAAAAATTGGAGCTATCCAATATATTGAACACGTATCTCTTGACAATGCACTTAAGGGTTTTGAAGATAGGCTAAAAGAAGAGGGAATTGATGCAGAAGTTGAAGTTGAAAATTTGCAAGGCGACCAAGCTTTAACTACTACTGCGCCAAAAAAATTTGAAAAAGACGAATACAAATTAGTTTATGCGATTTCAACACCAGCTGCACAGGGAGCAAAGACAGCTCTTCCAAACAAAAATATTATTTATTCTGCAGTTACAGACCCAGTGGAAGCCGGTTTAATTGAAGCGCCAGATAAAATTACAAATATCACGGGAGTAAATGATGCAGTTTCTGCAAAGAATCAAATTGAATCTTTCCTAAAGATTTATCCAAATATAAAAACTATTGGTACAATTTTTTCTACTAACGAAGCAAATTCAAAGGTACAAGTTGAAGCTTTAGAAAGTGCTTGCCATGACCTTGGACTTAAACTTGAAAGTATTGGAATAAATAATATTAACGACATTGGTCAAGCTCTTTCAACTTTAACTGGAAAGATAGATGCTTACTATGCGCTAACTGATAATACTGTTGCTTCAGCTGGACCAATAGTTGCTGAAAACTTATTAAAGGATAAGGTTCCATCAATTTCTGCTGAAGAAGGACAAGTTTCAAAGGGTCTTTTAATGAGTGAAGGTGTGGACTACTATGAGCATGGAAGACAAGCAGCGGATCTTGCAATAAAAATTTTAAAGGGCGAAGATATTAAAAATGTTCACGCAGAAGACAACAAGACTTCAAAGAAGAAAGTAAATGAAAAAACTGCTAAGGCACTTGGACTTGACCTTAACAACGAAAATTTAAAGGATGCAGAAATTATAAAATAATTTTCATAGCAGAAAAAAATAAAAACTAAATAAAAATTTTGGGATAAAAATAAAAAAAGGCTTGACTTTGTTGTGCTACTAGATTATAATCATGTTAATTTGAAAAAAGCGTTGAAAGAGAAAAAAGAATTTTTGATGATTTAAGAGAGTTGCCGTATGGTGCGAGGCAATACACAGAAGTTTAATATACACTCTTAAGCTTATTTGTTGAAATTAGTAGGCAAGTACGGAAGCCACCGTTAACTGAGGCTAGAGGTTGTTAGACCTTAAAATGAGGTGATCTTTTTAGATTATAAAATCGGGTGGTACCGCGAAGTCAATCTTTCGTCCCAATGTGGATGAAAGATTTTTTTTATTTTATGGAGGTTTTTATGAAATTTAGAAGAGTATTTGTTTTAGTTTTATTGTCATTATTTTTAGTTTCTTGCTCAGGTGCAAAAAATAAAAAGCCAGCAGAAGAAACTACGACAGGAAGTACAGAAGGTGCAAAAAAAGTTGGCATAATTCAACTTGCCGACCACATTGCCCTTGAAAGAGCAAGAAAGGGGTTTGTTGATGAACTTGAAAAGACAAATCCAGATGTGGAAATTATTTCTAAAAATGCAAATGGAGATCTTACAGTTGTTCCATCAATTATAAAATCTTTTCAAGATAAAAATGTTGATTTGATTTATGCAATAGCGACTCCAGCAGCACAAGGTGCAAAAAATGGCGAAAAGGAAATTCCAATTATTTTTAACGCAGTAACTGATCCAGAAAGTGCAGATTTGCTAAAAAATCTTGAAGCACCAGAGGGAAATGTAACAGGAGTAAGCGATTATTTTTCAATTTCAGCACAACTTGAAGAAATGATTAGCATCTTCCCAAATATAAAAAATATTGGAGTAATGTTTTCTACTAACGAAGCAAATTCAAAATTCCAAGTTGAAGAATTAAAGAAATCTGCAGAAGGTTTTGGACTAAATGTAGTTGAAGTTGGAGTAAATAATATTAACGACGTTTCAACTGCAATAAAGACAATTGAGCCAAAAATAGACATCTTCATGGCTATTACAGATAACACAATTTCATCAGCATCAACTATTATTGCAGAAAGCTTAAAGGAAGCAAAAATTCCTTCCTTTGCATCAGAAGAAGGACCAGTTGAAAATGGAATTTTAATAAGTTCAGGCGTCGACTATTTAGACCTTGGCAAGAAAGCAGCGGGCATGGCAAGTGAAATACTTGGTGGTAAAAAAGTAAGTGAAGTTCCAGTAGTATTTTCAACAGATACTAGAAAAGTTGTAAACAAAAAAACTGCTGAAGCTATAGGACTTAGCAAAGATGAAAAATTGATGAAAGACGCAAAGGTAGTAGAATAGATTTAAAATTAGGAGGAAGAAAGTTGAATTCAGTAATAATGGAATCCATTGTCATGGGACTTATATTTTCCATATTGACAATAGGAGTAGTAATAACATTTAAAATTTTAGATTTCCCAGATATGTCAGTTGAAGGAACCTTTCCGCTAGGAGCTTTTTCTTTTGCTAAGATGTTAACTTTAGGGATAAATCCAATACTTGCAATGGTAGTTTCACTAATTGCAGGAGGTATTGGGGGATATATAACTTATATATTATTTAGAAAATTTAAAATTCAAGCAATACTTGCCGGTATTCTTACAATGACATTTTTGTATTCAGTTAATTTAAGAATTACTGGCACACCAAATGTTACTTTCTTTGATTTCAAAACTGTTTTTCAACTTTTTGAATCCGTTCCAAAGATTTTAATTTTAATAATTATTACATTAATTATAAAAATTATTTTAGATTGGTTTTTAAAAACAGAAAAGGGATATTTGATTTTAGCAACAGGGGACAATGAAACTTTAGTAAAAGCCCTTGGCAAAAATCCCGACAAGTACATTGCAATAGGGCTTATTATTTCAAATGCACTTGCAGCATTAGCAGGAGCACTTATGGCACAGTCAAATGGTTACGCAGACATTACAATGGGTCAATCCATAATAGTATCAGCACTTGCATCAGTAATTATTGGCGATGCCTTTTTAAAGAATGCAAACTTTTTAAATAGAACTACAAGGGCGATAATTGGTGCCATAATTTATAGAATTATATATGGAATTGCACTATACATTGGACTTGCTCCAAGTGATTTAAAGGGAATAACTGCAATAATAGTAGTGTTCTTTATAGTTTATAACAATGTTTCATCAAAGGGACTATCTGTATTAAAGGGAAAGAGGGAAGAAAATGCTAAAAATTAAAAACATATCAAAAACTTTTTACAAGGGAATGGATGAAGAAAATCAAGTATTTGATAACTTTTCCCTTGAAATCGAAGACAATAAATGCGTTGCAATCTTGGGGCCAAATGGATGTGGCAAGTCCACACTATTTAATATGATTAGTGGATCACTAAACCCAGATTCAGGAGAAATTTTATTAGACGATGTTGACATTGCAAAATTATCTGAAGACAAGAGAGCAATTGACATTGGAAAGGTAAATCAAGATCCATCAAAGGGAGTTTGCCAAAGCTTAAATATTTTAGAAAATATGTCCATGGCATTTAAAAAGGGACATAAATTTACTTTCAGAAAATTAATTGACAAAAACAATAATGAAAAGATAATTGAAAAATTAAAGAGCATTGACCTTGGTCTTGAAAACAAATTAAAGACGCAAGTAAAATTCCTATCAGGTGGTCAAAGGCAATCACTTTCACTCTTAATGGCAACAGTAAAAAAACCAAAAATACTTTTACTTGATGAACACACAGCGGCTCTTGATCCAAAGACATCTAAGATAATAATGAACAAGACAAATGACCTTATTAAAAAAGAAAAAATCATGACACTTATGATTACTCATAACTTGAAAAACGCAATAGAATATTCTGACAGAATTATAATGTTAAATAAGGGAAAAGTTGTACTTGACATACTTCCAAGTGAAGTTACAGAAGAAGAATTAAATAGAATTTACAATGAAAAAATCGAAGAATCAAATAATTTAGAATCAGAAAAATTAGAAAATTTGGAAAATTTAAAACAAGTAAAAAAATTTGCTTAAATGTATAATTATAAGAATAATTGCATTAAAAAATCCTACCCGATGAAGAGTAGGATTTTTTTAATTAATATTTAAGTTCTTTGTTTGAATAAATTGAGTAAGTCAATATTATCATTAGCACAAATATAATTGCATTTGCGATTAAGCCAATTATATTTAGGTCAGCACTCACGAAGCTATAAGGTCTAAAGGCTTCGTTAGGGAAGTAAGATATAATCATTCCAAAGATATCGCCGATAACTTTTCCTACGATTGTAAGTAATACAATTAAAAATACAAAAAGTGCGGCAATTGCATCTTGGTGTAGAGAAGATTTTGACATTGCAGAGAAAAAGAAGCCAATGGACATAAATACAAGACCAGAGCCAAGTAGTCCAATAAAAACTTTTATAACTGCTTCAAAAATTTCAAAACTTGTTATTTGTGCAGATTCACTTCCGCCAATTCCTATTGAAGAAATTCCAAGGACAAGTCCCACTGTTGCAAGTGCCATTATTATTAAAAATAAAATATAAATTAACAAGTTGGCAGCAATTTTGCCAGTTACAATTTCTGATTTTGAAATTGGGTTTGAATAAATGTATTCAATATTACCAGAGCTTTGTTCCTTTGAAAGAGAATTTGCTCCAAGTTGCATTGCAAATATAAAAATTAGAACTGCAAGATAATGGTAAACAAGAGCAATGTAGTCGCCAATGTTTACTATGTCAATTCCGTCGTAAAGCCCTAAGATATTTCTAGCAGGCTCGTTAAAACCTTCTAGCACTGAGTTAAATAGCGAGTTCATTTGTGATTCTGCAAGGAAAGGATAAAAGGCAAGCATAAGTCCAAGTAAAATTATCAGGACAATTGCCCAAGATATCATCTTTGCAAAATTTGATTTAAATTCCATATTAAATATCATCTTTGTCCTCCTTTAGTCTTGTATCTTCTGTTACATTGAAGACGTCGTCAGAGGTTTTAAAAATAATTGTGTCATCAGATTTATTTTCATCTAAATTTAATTTTAGACTTTCTGATTTATCATTAGAATTTTCTTCAACTTCATTGTCAGCGAAAATATCATTATTTAGATCCTTAGAAATTTTTTCATCGGGCACAACACTTTTGAACTCATCATCTACAAAGAGATTTGTCTTTGTATTGTGGATTATATCTTTTTCAGAATTTTCTAATTTTACACCATCCACTTCAGTGAAATTATTTTCGCCTTCCTTTACTTTTAGCGTGCCTTCTGTTACACCGTTAACATTAGAAGTTTCAACTGTATTTGCAGAAATTTTTTCTGTTGAACTTTCAACTACTTCTTTATTTGGTGCTTCAGTTTTCTTTCTAGGAAGTTTTGCATTTTCTCCCTTGTAGTAGGCATTTACTTTATCGCATAATTTTGCATCTTCAAGCACATAATTTTCAAGAGCTTCCTCGTAGATTACCTTTGAAAGTTCAGGAAGTGCTCCATCAAAGTATAGGACTGTTTCTTCTTCATCTTTAATAATTCTTGCTCCTATTGAAGTAAAGTAATTTAAATTCCCTCTATAAGAGTCGATTTTTAATACTTTATCTCCAGCAGCTTTCACATTGTTGTATTCAATATCTTGAATTTTACCATCAGATAAGTAAGCGATGCGTTGAGAATATTTTTTTGCTTCTCTTAATGAATCAGATAAAAGCAAAACAGTTAAACCTTCTGTTTCATTTAATTTTTTTATGTGAGAGAAAAGCCTATCAACATCTTTTTCTTCCAAAAATTTAGAAGGGCTATCTAATATTAGAAGTCTTGGTTTAATAACAAGAGCGTTAATAATAGCAAATAGTTTTCTTTCCCTATCTCTTAAATCGCAAATTCTTAAATTTGAATTAAACTCAAAATAATCACAGAAGACATCAATATCTTCTGTGTTAGACAAATCACGCGTGCTAAGTGTCTTCTTTAATAAAGCATAAGATTTTATTTTTGAATCGAAAATCATATCTTCAGGTACGAAGGACACAGTTTCTTTTATTTCTTTTGATTCTTTAAAGGAATCCATATCATAAACCCTAATAGATCCGCTACTAGGTTTTAAGTATCCCATAATAATTCTTGCAAGAGTTGTTTTTCCGGATTTTTCTATTCCAAGAAGAGAGAAAAATTCGCCATCTAAAATTTCTAAATTTAAGTTAGATAAAATTTTTTCTTTGCCCTTGCGTTTTGTCAGGTCATTTATGACGATGGCACTCATACTGTTCACCTCTTTAATAATTGATAAACTCATTATACAATAAAAAACAGCTAATTAAAAGGATATAAAAATTATAATAAAGTGCATTGCCTTTATTTAATCTAGTGATATACTAATAAGTAGATGAATTATATATTTAGCAAAAAGAAGCGATAAAATTTAAGGGGTTTTTTATGAAAAAGAAAATTATACCTTTAATATTTTTAGTAAGTTCTTATTTGGGAATATTTATATTGCTTGCAATGTTAACGAGTGTTTTGCCAGGAATGGCAAAAGGAGAGATTTTAATAGATAAGGATACTGTAATGCGATTTTTTGTATTATTTCTAGCTTTATTGCTTTTGGGATATATTTTTGCTTTATCTATGGATAATAAAGGAAATAATATTTTTTTTGAAAATAAATAAATACATATCGGGTTTCGTTTATGTATTCTTTATATTTTTTATTTTGTTTAGAAGAATAAATAATTTTTATCCAAGGATTAATATTATTCCATTTAAATCTATTGTAAATTATCCTTACGGTTTCATAACTATGACAGATGAATTAAGCTATTTTTCTTTTTTTAAATTTATAATATTGCCAATAGTTTACTTAATTCCAATTTTTATTTTAATTTTAAAAAAGAACAGTAAAAATTATCTTAAAGTTACTTTTATCATTGTTGTTTTATTAGAAGTAATTAAGTTTTTATTATATAAAAATTTTAACGTAGACAATATATTGTTTGGAATATTATCATCTATACTAACCGTTGAAATATTTCAAAAGTTTTGTTTTAATAGCAATAATGCTATTAGTATGTTCTTTTAGTATATTTGCTTTAGAAAATGAAGTTGATAATGAAAAGAAAGTGACGATGGTATTTTTAATTGGACTAGTAGAGAAGAGAGGATGAACTCTGATGGTTCATTAGACTATTCCTTCTATTAAGAATTAAGATATGAAAAGATGATGCCTTATGGTGGGCATAATCAATATGATGCTTATGATGTTTATATAGATACAGAAAATGGAGCTTTAGTTAGCTTTAAGAAAAAGGGTATAGAGAAAGAGGAAATTTCTTTGAGAAGTTTTAGCCAAACTAGAAATCCAATCCCAAAAGATAAAGCCATAAGAATAGCAAATGAATTCTTGCAAAAATACAATAAAGGGGAAATTCAAGAAGTTAGTGTTGGAACTGCTATTCCTAATAAAGATTTTTTTAGGCTGATGGATGGAAAAGAAGAAACTGAACCTGTTATTATAAGTGAAGAAAACTTAGAAGATCAAATAATTAAGGAAGTTTATATCCTAAAAAATGAAAAAGTAGAAGTGTATGTAGATTTATATTCTGGTGAAATTGTTGGAGGAGAATTGTACCTGTACAATGCAGGGGCAATGTCAGTTTCTGATAGTGAAATACCTTATCCGAAAGAATCTGTAACAGATGCTCAATCAGGACTAGCTAGAATGGGTTATGACTCAGTAGGAGGATATTTTAGCTATAATTATTTATGGCAATTTTGGAATTCTCCTTCTAGTAGTAAATCAGTTCGTCAAGCTGCGCTCGATGCGGCAAATAAAGTGCCTGAATACTGCCCAATTAGATTTTTCGGAAATCGAAGTTATAATGGATTTTATTAAAGTTTAAAAGGTGGATAGTATGATAAAACAATCGTTAAAAATTTTATTTATCTTCATACTGGGGATGGTTCTTATCCCCAGTATATCCCAAGCAAAAAGTAAAGAAATTTATGCAGTAAAGTGTGAAATAAATTATTGCGGAGAAGATATCCAAGCTTTTTATATGAAAGATGCCCTATTCATTAAATTAAGGGATTTCCTAGATTTTTTCGACAAACAAAATGATAGTTTTGTGAATTATGATAGTGCATCAAATAGCGTAATGTTAAATATCCAACCAAAGATGTTGAAAATGAAGAATTCCATTAAAATTAAGCCTGTAAAATCTGATAAAAAAATAAAGATTTTTAATTCAAGTCATAAATTAATTGCTTATTCAAAAGAAAATAAAGATAATGGAAAGAAACAAGAAATTAAAGGAATGCAGATGTACTTGATTAATGGAGATAACTATGTGCCTTTAAAAGAAATTTGTGAAATTTATAAAATTCCAATGAATCAAAAGAGTGAATATATAACTTTAAACACAAGTGAAATAAGCAAAGTAAATGATAAAAAATTTACACTTGATAACAAGACTATTGGATGTCAATCTATGAATATAGAAGTAATTACAGATGAAGATCTAAATATTAAATCTTTTATTGTAATAGGTAAGTTGAAAGAAGATATTTTGGACACAATCATAAAAAACATTAGTAGTCAAGGACCAGAAGACCCACTAAAAAACGAACCATATAAGGGAACGGTTATAGTAAATATAAAAGCTGATAAGGATGATGATATAACCTTCACATTTATTCCAGAAAATAAAATTGGGAATAAATATTATGTATCATATGGAATAGGTAATGGCAAAACTAAGTACAAGAACCTGAGTGTTAATGTAGGAAAAAAGATATTAGGTCTGATAAATGGTTCTAAATAAAATATAATTTAAGTGTTAATCATAATAGTGTTAGTTGTAAAGACTGACACTATTTTTTTATTAATAGACCTATGCTTTTTAATTATGATATAATTTTAATTTGAATGGAGGTTTTCTAATGAAACTTGGAATCGTAGGACTACCTAATGTTGGTAAGTCAACTTTATTTAATGCTCTTACAAGTGCTGGTGCTGAAGCTGCAAATTATCCCTTTGCAACTATTGAGCCAAATATTGGAGTTGTAAATGTACCCGATGAACGATTGGATGTCCTTGCTAAATTAAGCAATTCACAAAAAATAGTTCACACAAATATAGAATTTTATGACATTGCTGGGCTTGTTAAAGGTGCAAGCAAGGGCGAAGGACTTGGAAATCAATTTTTATCAAATATTCGTGAAGTTGATGCCATTGTTCATGTAGTAAGATGTTTTGATGACGAAAATATTATTCATGTGGATGGATCTATTGACCCTATTCGTGATATTGAAAATATAAATTTAGAATTAATTTTTTCTGACCTTGAACAAGTTGAAAATAGATATTCAAAGGTTGTAAAAAAGGCGAGAGCAGAAAAATCTCTTGCAAAGGAAAGAGACCTTTTGGAAAAAATCAAAAATGCTCTTGAAAAGGGAAAAGCTGCAAGAGAGGTTGAGCTTGACGAGGAAGAAGAAAAAATCATAAAAAATTATTCTCTTTTAAGTGCAAAACCTGTAATATATGTGTGCAATGTTTCTGAAGAAGATTTAAACAAAGAAGATAACGAATATGTGAAAAAAGTAAAAGAATATGCAGAAAAAACTGGCGATGAAGTTGTTGTAATATCAGCAGAAATTGAAGCTGAAATTGCTACTCTTGACGACGATGAAAAGGAACTTTTCCTTGAAGAACTTGGTCTTGATTCATCTGGATTAGATAAATTGATTAAGTCAAGTTACAAACTTCTCGGGTTAATTTCTTTCTTAACTACTGGCGAGATGGAAACTAGAGCATGGACTATTAAGAAGGGTTCAAAGGCTCCAACTGCTGCTGGAAAAATTCACTCCGACATGGAAAGAGGATTTATTAAAGCTGATACAGTTAGCTACAAGGATTTAGTTGAGTCAGGTTCTGTTGCCGTCGCAAGAGAGAAGGGACTTATTAGAAGTGAAGGAAAGGATTATGTCGTTGAAGATGGCGATGTAATTGTATTTAAATTTAATGTATAGGTGATTTATGATTAAAATTGTTTCTATGGATTTAGACGAAACTCTTTTAACTACGGATAAAGTTATTACGAAGAGTTTTGAATCCTTTGTGGAAAAACTAAAATCCAATAATATTATTCCCGTAGTTGCTACTGGACGTGAATATTATTCTGCTCACAAATTTGTGGGAGATAATGTGGACATCGACCTTATTTGCAATAATGGAAATGTAATTAGGAGTAATCTCACTGGAAAAGTTGAGTATGTAAATCCAATTAGCAAAGAGGATTTAAAAAGAGTAATGAGTTTTGACGATAATGATAATGTCTACACATCACTTCATATTGAAAGGGATGATGGCATAGATCTTGTTTACAAGAAAAAGAACTTTGAAAGTTTTGAAGGCTCCTATGTTGATGCTTTTAAGGGAAGGAATCTTGGAGTAGATGATTTTGAAAACATAAAGGGCAATCCACTTTCAATTGTATTTGCTGGAAGTCATGATGATTTAGTTGCTCTTAGAAACAGAATGAGAGATGAAATTTCTGACAGATTTAATTTTCACATTATGAAAATTAGAAGAGAGCCAAAGTGGATGCTTGAAGTTTTACAAAAAAGCGGCGACAAATTTTTTGGGATAAAAAAATATGCAGAAAATAGAAATGTGGATTTAAAAAATGTTGCTGCTATTGGCGATGATTCTAACGATGTAATGCTAATAGAAAATGTTGGACTTGGCATTGCAATGAAAAATGGAGTAAAAAGACTTAGAGAAGTTGCAGATGTAGTTTCTGATTATGATAATAATAATGATGGAGCAGTAAAAATTTTAGACAAGGTTTTATTTGGTGATTAAATGAATATTAACTGGTATCCAGGTCATATGAAAAAGACAATTGAGGATATTGAGAAAAAATTAAAACTCGTGGATTTTGTAATAGAGATTATTGATTCTCGCATTCCCTTCTCAAGTAGAAATCCTCTTTTTAAGGACCTTTTAAAAAATAAAAAAAGACTTTTAATATTTAATAAGTCTGATTTATCAAATCCAAAATTAAATGAAGAGTGGATGAGAAGAATTACCGATGAAAATAATTTTGCGATTTCTTACAATGCAATGAAGCCAAATGTGGCTCTAGTCGTAAAGAAATCTGAGGAACTAATGTCTGAAGAGATAAAAAAATATAAGGACAAGGGTCTTAATAAGGGGCCGCTTCGTGCAATGATTGTAGGTATACCAAATTCTGGAAAATCAACTTTTATAAATTCGATTTCTGGCACAAAATCTGCAAAAACTGGGAACAGACCTGGAGTTACAAAGACAAATCAGTGGATAAAAATTCATTCAAAACTTCATCTGTTAGACACGCCGGGAGTTTTGTGGCAAAAGTTTGAAGAAAAAGTTGGACTTAATCTAGCCTTTACGGGTGCGATAAAGGATGAAATTATGGATAGAGAAACTCTCTCTTTAAAATTAATTGAAAAATTAAAAAAAATTGTGCCAAAGTCAATAGAAGAGAGATATAAAATTTCCAATGTCGAAAATATGAAACCAATTGAAATCATGGACGAAATTGGAAAGAACAGAGGCGCACTTATGCGCGGTGGATTAATAGATTATGAAAAAGTTTCTGGAATTATTTTAGATGAATTTAGGAAGGGAACTCTTGGAAGAATAACCTTGGAGGAACCAGATGAATTTTTATAAATTTGAAGATGAATATTACGACAAGGGATACAAAAATATTTGCGGAATTGACGAAGTTGGAAGGGGCTGCCTTTTTGGCGATGTAGTTTCTTGTGCAATTATTATGCCAAGGGACGAGTACATCAATGGAGTAAATGATTCAAAAAAGTTAACACCTAAAAAAAGGGAAGAACTCTATACAAAAATTTTAGAATCTTGCATTGCTGTTGGAATTGGAAGGGCAAGTGCAGATATTATTGATAAAGTAAATATAAAAATGGCGACTCACATTTCCATGATAAATGCTCTTGAAAATTTGCGCGACAAGGAAAATAAAAAGATTAATGCAGATTGTGTTTTAATAGACGCAGAAACCATAGAAACTGGGATTTTTCAACATGCAATTATTAAGGGCGATGAGTCTTGCTATTCCATTGCCTGTGCTTCAATTATTGCAAAAGTTTATCGAGATGATCTTTGCAACAAGTGGGCAGAAGAATATCCTCATTATGGCATTGAAAAACACAAGGGATATGCTACAAAATATCATAGAGATGCTCTAAAGGCTTATGGCCCAACTGATATGCACAGAAAATCTTTTTTGAAGAATATGAAACTATGGTAGGACACAATTTATTTTTTGGCAATCGTGGAGAAGGCATTGCTACAAAATTTTTGGAGAAAAAGGGTTATGTAATTTTAGAGAGAAATTATAGAGCTCTTGGCACAGAAATTGACATAATAGCAAGGGATAAAGAAGAGATTGTCTTTGTTGAAGTAAAATCTCGTAACTCGAGAAAATATGGCGATGCCTACGAAGCTGTTACGGAATTTAAAATGCAAAATATAATTCAAACTGCCACAGCGTATATTATGGAAAAAAATCTTTACGACATAATGGTTCGCTTTGATATAATTGAAATTTATTTTAATGAAAAGGAAATCAATCACATAGAGTCGGCATTTACGCTTTCATAAACTAGGTTAAGCCTAGTTTTTTTTATTTTCAAATAATGTTTGATTATTAAAAGAGTTGTGTTATTATAGTTAATAGAAAAAAACATAGTAATTTTGTATGAATTATTTTTTATAAATGGAGGAAGTATGACAGAGTTATTGAGAATTGAAAATTTAAGTGCAGGCGTGGAAGATAAGGAAATTTTAAAAAATATAAATTTAAAAATTAATTATGGCGAAGTGCACGTAATTATGGGACCAAATGGTTCTGGAAAATCCACACTTGCCAATGTAATCATGGATAATCCAGTTTACAATGTAACTAGCGGAAAAATATTTTTTGATGGAGAAGATATTACAGACCTTACAACTGATAAGAGGGCAAATAAGGGACTTTTTATGTCTTTCCAAACTCCCGAAGAAGTTCCGGGAATTTCTGTGGAGAATTTTATTAGAACTGCAAAATCTTTGAAGGAAGATAAGACAATTTCTATTTTAAAATTTAAAAAGGAAATAAAGAAGGAAATGGAAGAGTTAAAAATGGATTCTTCTTACGCTGAAAGATATCTTAATGTCGGCTTTTCTGGTGGAGAAAAAAAGAAAAATGAAATTCTTCAAATGCTCATGTTAAATCCAAAACTTGCAATTTTAGATGAAACTGATTCAGGGCTTGATGTTGATGCAACGAGAATTGTATCAAGGGGAATTGAAAAATTCTTGAATAAAGGCAATGCAGTTTTAATTATTACTCACCACAAGGAATTAATTGACAACATTAAACCAGATTTTGTTCATGTAATTTTAGATGGACAAATTGTAAAAGAAGGAGACGCTTCTCTAATTGATAAAATCGAAGAGGATGGATTCAATTGGATAAGAGAAGAGGTGAAATAATTGACTAAGATAAAAAAAACCTATGTAGAAGACATGGATCGTGGAGTCTACGACATTAAAAATAAATTTACCTATAGATCAAAGACTGAAAAGGGTCTTACAGAAGAAATTGTTAGACAAATTTCCAAGGAAAAGGAAGAACCGGAATGGATGCTTGAAAGTAGACTTAAAGCATTAAAAATTTTCAACGAAAAGAAAAATCCAGAGTGGGGTCCAGATTTATCTGAAGTCGATATGGATGAAATTACAACTTATATTAGACCTGATGCAGATATGAGTGATGACTGGAAAAATGTTCCAGAAGAAATAAGGGATACCTTTGACAAACTAGGGATTCCTGAAGCGGAGAAGGAATTTATGTTGTCTGGAGTTGGGGCACAATATGATTCTGAAGTTGTATATCACAATATTCAAAAATATTTGTCTGACCAAGGAGTAATTTATACAGATTTTGAAACTGGACTAAAAAAATATCCAGAAATTGTAAAAAAGTATTTTGGAAAATGTATCACTCCAAATCTTCACAAATATGCAGCTCTTCACTATGCAGTTTGGTCTGGTGGCTCCTTTGTATATGTTCCAAAGGGAGTAAATGTAGACATACCTTTACAATCTTATTTCAGGCTTAACGCACCAGGCGCAGGTCAATTTGAACATACCCTTATAATTGTGGAAGAAGATGCTTATTGTCATTTCATCGAAGGTTGTTCTGCTCCAAAGTACAATGTAATAAATCTTCATGCAGGAGCCGTTGAACTTTTTGTTGGCGAAAATGCAACTCTAAGATACTCAACAATAGAAAATTGGTCGAGAAATATGTATAACTTAAATACAAAGAGAGCTATTGTTGAGAAAAATGGAAAAATTGAATGGGTTTCAGGTTCCTTTGGTTCAAAAGTTTCAATGCTATATCCGGCATCAATTTTAGTTGGAGAAAATGCAAGCAGTGAATTTACTGGAATTTCTTTTGCAGGGGAAGGACAAAATCTCGACACTGGTGCACAAGTTGTTCACGCAGCACCTCATACTAAGTCAACTATTAACACAAAATCAATTTCAAAATCTGGAGGAATTGCTATTTATAGAGGACTTGTTGAGATAAAGGAAAATGCAGTGGGCTCAAAGAATTCAACTTCATGTGAATCTTTAATGCTTGATAGCGAGTCCCGTTCAGACACAATACCAACTATAAAAATAGAGAATAATGACATTGACATTGGACATGAAGCAAAAATCGGAAGAATTAGTGACTCTGTGATTTTTTATTTGATGTCAAGAGGAATTTCTGAACAAGAAGCAAGGGAAATGGTCGTAAGAGGATTTGCAGAACCAATTGCAAAGGAACTTCCTATGGAATATGCAGTTGAAATGAATAATCTAATTAACCTTGAACTTGTTGGATCAATTGGGTAGGTGAAAGATGAATATAATTGGAAATGAAATTGCCTTTAAAACTTTTAGTTTTTTAAAGGTAAATGAAACTGAAATAAAAATCCCAGAAATCAAAGGGAAATTATATAGAGAAGAAGGAGAAAAAAATCCAGGAGAAATTTCTGAATTTGAAAAAATAAAATATGGAATTTCATCTGACGCACTGGAATTAAATAGAAAATATTTAAACTATTACAATTCCTATGTGGCAAAGGAAGGAGAAGTCAAAGAAGATTTCAAATTATTTGAACTAGATGATGAGTATTGTGAACTTTTTGACCTTCAACACATAATTGCAGAAAAAAATTCAAAATTGAAAGTTATACTTGACTACACTTCCTCAGGCAATGGTGAAAAATTTAGGAATTCTGTTATAAAAGTTCTTGCAAAAGAAAATTCAGAAGTAGAAGTTTTTGTAATAGTAAGAGATGATGACAAATCTTTAGTTCTCGAGTCTATTGGAATTTTCACAGAAGATGACGCAAAGGTATCTGTTCACCAATATGAACTTGGTGCATCAAAACTATACACAAACTATAAAGCAGAGCTTATTGGTGAAAGATCCTCTTCAGTTGTAGATTCAATTTATTTTGGACAAAAAGAGGAATATTTAAATATGAATTACGACATGATTCATAGAGGAAAAAAGACTGAGTCAGATATTTTGGTAAATGGAGCACTAAAGGACAAATCCTTTAAAAATTTTAAGTCAAACTTACAATTTATAGAAGGCGCAAAGGGGGCTGTTGGCTCTGAAGAAGAGTATTCAATTTTGCTTGACGACACAGTCAACTCAATTTCAGTGCCACTAATGCTTGCTCACGAAGATGATGTAGTAGGCAATCACGCATCAAGTGCAGGAAAACTCGACATGAATCAAGTATTTTATCTAATGAGCAGAGGAATTAGTTATGATGAAGCAGAAGCACTAATAGTTGAATCAAAATTTTCTCGAGCAATTGATGCACTGGCAGATGAAAAATTAAAAGAGGAAGTTTGGAATTCAGTTAGACAAATTATAAAGAGAGGAAATTAATATGTTTACAAATAAAGAAATAGAAAATATAAGAAGAGAGTTTCCTTTTTTAAAATTGAAACCCAATGGAAAGAATATTGTCTACTTTGACAATGGAGCAACAACTCAAAAGCCTCGTGAAATTTTAGAAAATATTCAAAATTTTTATGAAACTGAAAATGGAAACCCCCATAGGGGAGCTCACTATCTTGCAATGAAATCGACGGAAGTTTATGAAAATGCAAGGCAAAAAGTTGCTGATTTTGTAGGAGCAAAAAAGGCAAGTGAAATTGTATTTTTGAGAAATGCAACAGAGGCATTAAATTTAATAGCCTATTCTTATGGACTTAATAATTTAAGTGAAGGCGACGAAATTGTAATTTCAATAATGGAGCACCATTCAAATTTAGTTCCTTGGCAACAAGTTGCTAGAAAAACTGGCGCAAAATTAAAATATTTGTATATAGACGAGGACAAGCAAATTCCTTTTTCTGAAATAGAAGAAAAAGTTACGGAAAAGACAAAGATTTTATCTATTACAGGAGCATCTAATGTAGTAGGGACAAATCCAGATATTGAAAAAATTGTGAAGTATGTTAGAGAAAATTCAAGGGCAAAAATTATTTTAGACGGCGCACAACTTGTGCCTCATAGAAAAGTAAATGTAAGTGAACTTGATGTTGACTTCTTGGCATTTTCTGGTCATAAGATGTACTCTGCTCTAGGAATAGGTGTACTTTATGGAAAAGAAGACATATTAAATGAAATGGAACCCTTCCTAACAGGAGGCGATATGATAGAGTATGTTTATGAAGACCATACAACTTTTTTAAATGCACCGCAAAGATTTGAAGCTGGTACTGCAAATGTTGAAGGTGCAGTAAACCTTGCAGCAGCCATTGATTTTGTAAATAAATATGGCATGGAAAGGATTGACGAGTACGAAAGATATTTAACTGACTATTGTTATGAAAAATTAATAAAATTAGAATATCTTGAAGTTTATACAACTAGCAACAAAAATAGAGCTCCAGTAATATCATTTAACTTTAAAGAGGCTCATCCCCACGATGTTGCATCAATCTTAGATACTTATGGCATTGCAATAAGGTCAGGACATCACTGTGCTCAACCTCTTCATAGATTTTTAGGGTCAAACTTCTCTTGTAGAGCAAGCTTTGCAATTTATAATACAGTTGAAGAAATTGATTATTTCGTGGATCATCTTGAAGATGTAAGGAGGATTTTAGGCATTGAATCTTGATAATATTTACACAGAATTAATTTTAGAACATTCTAGAAATAAACACAATAGACGTGATTTAGAGGATTATACTCACAAAGAGCTTGGACACAATCCAAGCTGCGGTGATGAAATCACTCTTCAGTTAAAAGTAGAAGATGGAATTATAAAAGACATTTCTTATACGGGACATGGTTGTGCGATTTCACAAGCATCCACATCAATTATGTGTGACAATGTAAGAGGGATAACTGTGGAAGAAGCTATTGAAAGAGCAAAGAAATTTATTGGAATGGTAAAGGGTGAAGTCAAAGATCCTGACGAGCTTGAAGAACTTGACGATGCCATAGCCTTTGAATCCATTAGCAATCTTCCGGCAAGGGTAAAGTGTGCAGTCCTTTCATGGTACACTTTAAAAGATATGTTAGAAAACAATAAAGAAGAAGGATCTTTTATTCCATCATAAGAGGTGATTAAATGAAACTTTCTACAAAGGGCCGTTATGGCTTAATGGCAATGTATAATTTAAAAGAAAATGAAGGGAAGGGTCCCATTGCACTAAAGGATATTGCAAAAGAAGAAAATTTATCAGAATCTTATTTAGAACAACTTTTTTCTCTTTTAAAAAAAGCTGGACTCGTTAAATCAATAAGAGGAGCAGGTGGAGGCTATGTTTTATCGAGAGCTCCAAAGGATATTGCCATTGGAGAAATAATAAATGCTCTTGAAGGTGATATTTCTCTTTCTTGCTGTGACCTTGGCAAAAATATCAATTGCGGAAAGCTAAAGGATTGTGCAACTAGAGATATATTATCGAAGTTACAAGGACAAATTGAAGATGTAATGGAGTCCATGACTCTGGCAGACATGTGAGGTTAATATGATTTACATGGATAATGCTGCTACTACAAAGATCACAGAGAATGTACTAAAGGCCATGCTTCCCTATTTGAGAGAAAATTATGGGAATGCATCGGCAATTTATTCTCTAGGACAAAAGTCGAGAGCGGCAATTGAAAACTCGAGAATAAAAATTGCAGAAAATTTAAAAGTAAAGCCAAGTGAAATTTATTTTACTTCATCAGGATCTGAATCTGACAACTGGGTTATAAAAGAAACATTGAATCCAAGAGAAAAAAATCATATAATATCATCAAAGATAGAACATCCAGCTATTTTAAATTCACTTAAATCAGTTGAGAGATTTGGCAATGAAACTTCTCTAATTTCAGTAGACGAAGAAGGCTTTGTGAATTTAGATGAATTAAGTGAAAAAATAAAGGACAATACAAAATTAATTTCCATAATGTTTGCGAATAATGAAATAGGAACCATTGAGCCAATTTCTGAAATTTCAAAAATTGCTCGAGAAAAAAATATTTTATTTCATACAGATGCAGTACAAGCTATGGGAAATGTTAAATTTAATCTAAAAGATATAGACGTGGACATGCTTTCTATATCAGGACACAAGCTTGGAGCTCCTAAAGGAATTGGAATTTTATACATTAAAGAAGGCGTAGAAATTTCGCCCTTTATAAATGGTGGAGAACAAGAAAGGGGCATGAGAGCATCCACAGAAAATATTGCATCCATAGTTGGCATAGCAAAAGCAATAGAAGACGCCTATGCAAATATGGATGAAAATATAAACTACACAAGTGATTTAAGAGATTATACTATTGAAAAACTTTTAAACATAGATGGAATTATTTTTAATGGTCCAATAGACAATAGACTTCCTGGAAATATTAATATTACGCTAAAGGATACTAAGCCACAAACAATGGTGCAATACCTTGATATGTATGATATATGTGTTTCATCTGGATCTGCTTGTGCAGCGGGAAGTATAAATCCATCCCATGTCCTTAGGGCAATTGGAAGAAGTGAAGAAGATTCTCTTTCAATGCTTAGACTTTCTATAAATCACAATAACACAAAAGAAGAGTGCGATTATGTAGTGGAGAAAATAAGTGAAGGGATGAAAAAGTTCAAGAACAGGTGATAATATGTTGGAACAAATTTCCGGTAATGCTGCGAGATTTATGATTTATGCCCTTGTAACATTATCTATACTTTTAATATTTTTGGCAATTTATTATCTAATAAATATTGGGAATAGATATATTGAAGGCAAAAAAAGAATAAATATAGATCTACATTACATTACAAAAATATTTTTAGGAATTTTAGCTTTCTATTTAATAACAATAATTTTTAACAAGTTCCCAATTCTAGGTTATACTCTTTCTTCTGCTATTATTGCAATTATTTTTGCATACATAATAGATCCAATAGTAAATTATTTAGAGAGAAAGGGAATAAAAAGACAGTTTGGAGTAATAATAGTTTATATTTCTGTTATTTTAATTTTTGGAATATTAATAATTTCTGTAATACCAAAAACTATTAATGAAGTTTCAAATTTACTCACAAGCTTACCTGCAATGGTGGACACACTTACGAGAAACGTAAATGATTTCTTGACGCAGATTTTTGCAAATTTTAATATTGAATTACCAGAAAACTTTATAGACATCTATAAAGAGTCAAATCCAAAGGTTGGGGTGGATGTCAAGACGCCACAAATTGTATCAAATATTTTAAATTCCATGACAAAAACTATTAACGATTTAGCTACAAAAATTCAAGGCTCACTTATGAGTTCACTTTCTGGAGTTTTTTCAAAGGTATATGGAGCATTGACTGGTGCCTTTAGATTAGTATTAATAATTTTATTTTCATTTTACTTTTCTGTGGACAAGGAAAAATTCACTTATAAAGTAAAAAAAATTATTCCAAACAAATATAGAGATGACATTACATTTTTGGCAAACAGAATAGACATAGCTCTTCAACAATTTATTAGAGGAAGAATGTTAATGGCAATTTTCGTTGGAGTACTCACTATGATTTATCTATTAATATTAGGAGTGGACTTTGCAATAATTATTGGACTTATCACTTGTATTGCAGATATTATTCCATATGTAGGACCTTTCCTTGGATGTGTGCCTGCAGTTTTATTTGCATTAGTAGATTCTCCAGTAAAAGCATTTTGGGTAATGGTTTTATTCATATTAGTTCAATGGATAGAAAATAATATTCTCGCACCGAAACTTATTGGAGATAGCACAGGGTTAAATCCATTACTTATTTTAATTTCAATAATCATTGGTGGAGGAATTTTTGGAGTTTGGGGAATGGTAATCTCTGTTCCAATCACGTCAATTATATTTATACTAATTGATTTTGCAAAAATAAAATACAACGACAAATATAGCTCTAATTGACATTCATATTCTTTATAATTATAATATTTATAGCACATCCTCCCAGGGAATGGGAGGATTTTTAATAGGAGTTGTTTATGAAGTATTTAGGTTTACACGATATAAGAACTGAGTTTTTAAATTTTTTTGAATCAAAAAACCATTTAATATTACCAAGTTTTTCGCTAATTCCAAAAAATGACAAGTCACTTCTTTTAATCGGTGCAGGAATGGCGCCAATGAAAAAATTCTTTACTGGCGAAGAGATTCCACCTGCAAAGAGAGTTACGACTTGCCAAAAATGCATTAGAACTGGTGATATAGATAATGTAGGATTGACAGATAGACATGCAACATTTTTTGAAATGTTAGGAAATTTTTCCTTTGGCGATTATTTCAAACACGAAGTGATTCCGTGGGCTTGGGAATTTTTAACAGTCAATCTTGAAATTCCAAAAGAAGATCTTTGGGTTACTGTTTATAAAGATGACGATGAAGCATACAATATTTGGAGAGATGTAATTGGAATCCCCGAAGAAAAAATTACTAGACTTGGAAAAGATGATAATTTTTGGGAACTTGAGGTAGGCCCAAGCGGTCCATGCTCAGAAATATATGTTGATAGAGGATTAGAATATGGTTCAGAAGATGAAAGACCTGGTGGAGAAGGCGACAGATTTATCGAGGTTTGGAATTTAGTTTTCACACAATTTGATAAGGACGAAAATGGAAATTACAATCCACTTTCACATCCAAATATTGATACGGGAATGGGTCTTGAAAGAATTGCCACAGTTTTACAAAAGACTGACAATATTTTTGAAATAGATGCAATAAAAGATATAATAGAAGAAATTGCAAAGGTTTCAGGCAAAAAATATGGCGAAGATAAAAAGGCAGATATTTCCTTTAGAGTTATAACCGACCACATAAGAGCAATGACTTTTATGATTTCTGATACAATAGTACCTTCAAATGAAGGAAGGGGTTATGTATTAAGAAGACTTATAAGAAGGGCTGCAAGACATGGAAGAAAACTAGGGATAAAGAGAGCTTTTCTTTTTGAAATTGCAGATATGGTAATTGATTCTTGGGGCGATCAATATAAAGAGTTAAAAGAAAATAGAGAGTCTATTAAAGAAATAATTAGAAGAGAAGAAGAAAAATTTTTAGAAACTATTGACGATGGACTCGTAAGACTTAATGCTCACATTAAAGAAATGAAGACAAATAATGAAAGGTTGTTAGAGGGCAAAAAAGCCTTTAAACTATATGACACTTATGGATTTCCAATTGATTTGACAGAAGAAATTTTAAAGGAAGAAGATCTTGATGTCGACATGACTGGATTTGAAGAAGAAATGGAACTTCAAAGGAAAAGAGCAAGAGATGCAAGAGATGATAAAAATATAGGCTGGGCAAATCAAGACAACAAGCACCTATTTGAAGGAATTTCCAATGAGTTTTTAGGTTACGAAAAAAATGAATGCAAAGGACATATTATAAGAATTATTTATGATGATGAAATTGTCGATTGCATAGATAAGGGCAAGAGGGGAATTGTAATTCTAGACAAAACTACTTTTTATGGTGAAAGTGGTGGGCAAGTAGGAGATACTGGAGAAATTATTTCCGACAAATTTAGATTAAGGGTAACTGATACTAAAAAGACTAAAGATGGGCTCCACCTTCACTTTGTAGAAGTTGAGGAAGGTAAACTAGAGAAAGCTCCTGTTAAAGCTATTATTGATGTTGTTAGAAGAAATAATATAAGAAGGAATCACTCTGTAACTCACTTACTTCACAGAGCATTAAAGGACGTGCTTGGAAATCATGTAAATCAAGCTGGTTCCCTAGTTATGCCTGACAGAATGAGATTTGACTTTTCTCATTTTGAGGCGATGTCAAAGGAAGAAATTGATAAGGTTGAAAAAATTGTAAATGAAAAGATTTTTGAAGCTCTTCCCGTTGAAACCAAGATTACAAATTTAGATGAAGCAAAAAAAATGGGTGCAATTGGTCTATTCGAAGACAAATATCACGAAGAAGTTAGAGTTCTTTCCATGGGAGATTATTCTAGGGAACTTTGTGGTGGTACTCATGTATCAAATACTTCTGAAATTTCTATGTTTAAAATACTATCTGAAAGTGGTATAAGTAATGGGATAAGAAGAATTGAATCTATAACAGGTCCTGCTGTTTTAAAATATTTAAATGAATTAAAAGAGGAACAAGAAGAAATAGCCAGGGAATTGAAATCAAATAAAGATGAAATTCTACAAAAGATAAAATTAAACAACAAAAATCTTAAAGAAGCAAATAAAGAAATTGAAAGACTTGAGCGCGACATGGCAAAGGATCAAATTTCAGGTCTTATTGATTTAGTAAAAGTTAAAAATGGCATAAATTATGTAATTAAAAAATTCGATGGGGTTGATGTAAACACACTTCGCGATTTAGCTGACGAAGTTAGAAATAAAGTTGGTTCAGTTGTAGTTTTATTTGCGACAATAAATGATGGAAAACTTAACTTTGTATGTGCAGTTTCAAAAGATTTAGTAGAAAAGAAAATTGCTGCTGGAAAAATTATAAAAGAAATAGCAAAAGTTGCTGACGGAGGCGGAGGCGGAAGGCCAGATATGGCAACTGCTGGTGCTAAGAATTTAAATAAAGTTGATGAAGCTCTAAATAAGCTAAGAGAACTATTATAATATTATCAAAGTAGATATTTTATGATATAATCTATCTGGGGGTAATTATGGATCAAAACAATAATACACAAATTTTTGAAAAAAGCAGTTTGGAACAAGAGAGAATTAAGAGTGTTTTAAAAGTTGTTTATAATGCTCTAGAGGAAAAGGGATACAATCCTTCTGACCAAATTATTGGATATATATTATCTGGCGATCCAACTTATATTACAAGTCATGATAATGCAAGATCCATGATTCAAGAAATAGAGCGCGATGAACTTTTACAAGAAATGTTGAAAGTTTATTTAGAAAAAAATTGAGATGGCTAGACCATCTCTTTTACATATTATATATGTACCTGTAAAGGTTGTGGTTATATGAATAAAGTTTTAGGCCTTGATGTTGGCGATGTATGGATTGGAGTAGCAATATCTGATGCTCTCATGCTTACAGCGCAGCCTCTTATGACTATAAAAAGAGAATCAAACAAAAGCGTCTATGATAAAATTCATGACATAATAAAAGAAAATAATATTGAAAAAATAGTGGTAGGTCTTCCAAAGAACATGAACAATACTATTGGGCCGCAAAGTGAAAAAGTCATGAAGTTTGCAGAAAAATTGAAAAACAAATTTGGTATTGAAATTGAGTATGTTGACGAAAGAATGACCACTTTGATGGCTGAGCAAGTTTTAATAGCGGGTTCTGTTCGAAGAGAAAATAGGAAAAAATATATAGATAAAATTGCAGCAACATATATTCTGCAAAGCTATCTGGATAGATTAAATTTATAGGTGATAAAATGGAAAAAATAAAATTATATGATGAAAATAATGTTGAAGTTGAATTTTTTGTAGATGCAAAATTTTCAATTGACGACACAGACTATGTTGCACTCTATACAGATGAAAAGGAACCAGAAATCTATATATTAAAAGTGATAGAAGATGAATTGGGTGAAGAGCTTCTTGCAGGGATTGATGATGATGAACTTGAAGAAGCAAAAGAAGCCTATGAAGAACTTTTAAATGAATTAGAATAGGTGAGAATATGGATTTAAAAATTGATCCTGTTAAAAAGATCTTAAAAGATAGTGGTTATAAATACACTAAACAAAGAGCTAAGGTTTATGAAATTTTTTTGGACAACAAAGATAAGCATTTGACTACTGAAGAAGTTTATAATTTAGTTGCAAAAAAAGATCCTGAAATGGGAATTGCAACTATATATAGGACTGTTCAATTATTTCACAAACTGGGAATTTTAGATCAAATTGTATTTGATGACAATATTATAAGATACGAACTCAGAATTCCAACAGAAGGTCATAGACACCATCATCTTATATGCATAAATTGCGGTAAAGTAGAAGAAATTGACATTGACAATTTAAATGAACTAGAAGCAAAAGTTGAAAAAGAAAAGAATTTTAAGATAGTTGACCACACTCTAAAATTTATGGGTTATTGCGAAGACTGCCGCCACAAATTTGAGGAGAAGGCAAATTAATGAAAAACACTAATAAAGTGAAGATTATTCCTCTGGGAGGACTTCACGAGATTGGAAAAAATCTTACAGTTATAGAGTACAGAGAAGATATTATTATCATCGACTGTGGTATGACTTTCCCAGAAGACGAAATGCTTGGTATTGATGTAGTAATACCAGATGTAACTTATTTAGAAAACAACAAAAATAGAATTAGAGGGCTTGTATTAACTCACGGTCATGAAGACCACATTGGTGCCATTCCATATGTTATGAGAAAACTAGATCTAGACATTTATGGGACAGGTCTTACTATTGGACTTTTAGAGAATAAGCTAAAGGAACATAGACTTTCAAGAGATAAGCTTCATGTAGTAAATGCTGGAGATGTAGTTAAACTTGGTAAAATGGAAGTTGAATGGATTAGCGTAAATCACTCTATACCTGATTCTTGTGCTCTTGCAATAAAGACACCTCTTGGATACATTTATCACTCAGGAGATTTTAAAGTTGACTTTACACCAATTAGTGGAGAGCCAATTAACTTGACTAGGATAGCGGAAATTGGTAAAAAAGGTGTGTTGGCGATGATTGGAGAAAGCACAAATGTGCTTAGGCCAGGATACACGATGAGTGAATCAAAAGTTGGAGAAACTTTTAATAGACTTTTCCAAAGTTTACAAGACAATAGAATTATAATTGCAACTTTTGCATCAAATGTACACAGAGTACAACAAATTATAAATTCTGCGGAAAAATATGGCAGGAAGGTTGTTTTATCGGGTAGATCCATGGTAAATGTAACGGAAACTGCTAGAAGACTTGGTCAATTTAGAGTTAAGAAAGATACCTTTGTTGATATCAAGGATATGGATAAGTACGATGACAGCGAGCTTGTGCTAATTACAACAGGCTCACAAGGAGAACCAATGTCAGCTCTTACTAGAATTGCCTATGGGGAACATAGAAAGATCCAACTTACTCCAAATGATGCTGTTATTCTATCTGCAACGCCAATTCCTGGAAATGAAAATGCAGTTACAAAAGTTATAAATAGACTTCTTGAAAGAGGAGCAAAGGTAATTTATGAAACCCTTTCAGAAATTCACGTTTCAGGTCACGCTTGTCAAGAGGAATTAAAATTAATTTTAAGCTTAGTAAAGCCAAAGTATTTTATTCCTGCTCATGGCGAAGTTAGACATCTCATGGAGCACGCAAAGATTGCAACTCAAATGGGAATACCAGAAGAGAATATTTTCATAATGGAAAATGGAAACTGTCTTGAAATCTCACAAAAAGAAGCAAAATTAGTTGGCGATGTACCTTCAGGAAATATTTTAGTAGATGGACTTGGCGTAGGAGATGTAGGCAATATTGTCCTAAGAGACAGAAGACATCTTTCTGAAGATGGATTAATTATTGTTGTAATAACTATTACAAAAGAAGGAAAAGTTGTATCAGGACCTGATATAATATCTAGGGGCTTTGTATATGTGAGAGAGTCTGAAGATTTAATAGAAGATGCAAAAAATGTTGTCAGAAAAATATTAAAAGAAGATTCAAGAGAAAATCTAAAGGATTGGAATGGCTTAAAGTCAGATATTAGGGACAATTTGAGATCATATATTTTCAAAAACACAAAGAGAAATCCTATGATTTTACCAATTATTATGGAGGTTTAGGATATTCAGGGAATCTATTAGGTTCCCTTTTTTAGAGGGATTATGCCAAATATAAATTACGATTATATAGAAAATTATTTGAGAAAATTAAAAGATATTAAAGATGAAAAACTTAGGGACATGAATGATTATGCAGAGAAAAACCATGTTCCTATAATTGAAAGAGAAAGCGAAGAATTTATAAATTTTTTAATATCAATGCAAAAACCAAAAAAAATTCTTGAACTGGGAACGGCAATTGGTTATTCATCAATTTCCTTTGCAAAGAGAAATAAATCAATAGAAAAAATTGACAGTGTTGAATTGAAAAAAGAAATGGCAGAGATTGCAAGAAAAAATATTTCTGACATTGGTTTGGAAAAAATCATCGAAGTTCACGAAAGTGATGCTTATGATTTTTTAGTAGATTTAGATGAAAAATATGATCTAATATTTATAGATGCAGCAAAGGGTCAGTACGAAAAATATTTTGACTCGGCACTTAAAAATTTAAAAGAAGAGGGCATTATTATTTGCGACAATGTCCTATTCAAGGGAATGGTTGCTGAAGATTCTCTAGTTAAGAGAAGAAAAATAACAATAGTAAAAAGACTTAGAAAATTTTTAAAAGATATTTCGGAAGATGATAGATTTATATCTTCTGTAGTGCCAATTGGAGATGGCATACTTTTAGTTAGGAGAAAAGATGAAGAAGATTGAACTTTTAGCACCAGCTGGTGATGTTAATAAATTAAAAACTGCAGTGGAATATGGTGCAGATGCAGTTTATCTTGGAGGGGAGAGTTTTGGGCTTAGAAAGGCTTCAAAGAATTTTTCCATAGAGGATATTAAGTGGGCAGCAGATTATTTACACGAAAAAGGAAAGACTCTTCATGTAACTTTAAATATAATACCTCACGACAAGGACATTGTTGGAGTGGAAGATTATATTAAAAATTTATATGAAATTGGAGTTGATGCATTAATAGTTGCAGATCCTGGAATGTTTATGAAAGTAAAAGAAGTTGCTCCAGATTTTCCAATTCACATTTCCACTCAAGGCTCGGTTACAAATGCTGAAACTGTAAAGTTTTGGGAAAAACTTGGGGCAGAAAGAGTTGTAATGGCGAGAGAATTAAGTTTAAAAGAAGTTTCTGATATAATTAAAAAAGTTGGATACTCCATTGAAATAGAAACTTTTGCCCATGGAGCAATGTGTATGTCTTATTCAGGAAGATGTCTACTTTCAAATTACATGACTGGAAGAGATGCTAATATGGGCGATTGTGCACAACCTTGCAGATATAAATATCACTTAGTTGAAGAAAAAAGGCCTGGAGAATATTTTCCAATTGAAGAGCATGATGAAGGTACTTTTATCATGAATTCAAAGGATCTTTGTATGATCGAGCATATTGACGATTTAATTGAAGCTGGTATTTCAAGTCTTAAAATTGAAGGTAGAGTAAAAAGTGAATACTACCTTGCAACTGTAATAAGATCTTACAGAATGGCGATTGATGCTTATTATGATGATCCAAAAAATTATAAGTACGATCCTTATCTTTTAAAAGAGATAAAGAAAGTAAGCCATAGAGATTTTACTACTGGATTTTTTTATGGAAAGGCAAACGAAAGCTCTCAAGTTTATGAGGATAATTCTTATATAAGGGGCTATGACTTCCTTGGAATTGTGTTAGATTATGATGAAAATTCAAAGATTGCAACTATTGAGCAAAGAAATAGAGTTTTCCTTGGAGATGAAATAGAAATTTTTGGACCTGGAATAAAGCATTTTGACTACAAAATTGAAAAAATGTTAGATGAAAAGGATAATGAAATTGAAGTTGCAAATAAGGCGAAGCAGATTTTTAAAATAAAAATAGATAAACCTGTTAAAAAAGGATTTATTTTAAGGAGAGAAAATGAGCAATAAAGCCTGTATTATTGGCATATGTGGCGGAAGTGGAAGTGGGAAAAGTACTGTAACAAAAAAATTGATTGAACTTATTGGAAGGGAAAATGTGTCTGTGATTGAACAAGATTCCTATTATAAAGATCAATCAAACTTGGTATTTGAAGACAGAATAAAGACAAATTATGATCATCCCCTTGCCTTTGATAATGACCTTTTGTATGAACATCTAAAGATGCTAAAGGAAGGAAGAGAAATCGAAAAACCAATTTATGATTTTTCAATTCACAATAGAAAAAAGGAAAAGGAAATTGTAATCCCAAAGCCAATAATTATTTTAGAGGGAATTTTGATTTTTAGCGAAGCAAATTTAATTGACATAATGGATATAAAAGTATTCGTCGACACAGATGCTGACGTGCGCATAATAAGAAGAATTAAAAGAGATATGAAGGAGAGGGGGAGGTCTTTAGATTCTGTAATTGAGCAGTATCTATCTACAGTTAGACCATCTCATCTTCAATTTGTTGAACCTTCAAAGAGGTATGCAGACATAATTGTGCCTGAAGGTGGAGAAAATGAAGTTGCGATTGATCTTTTATATCAAAAAATTAAATCTTTAGTGTAAAAATAATTGACAAGATAAAATCTATGTGTTATTATATCTTTTGTTATTAAAGAAGAAGTCCGCTTCTCACCTAATGGCTAAGTCATTTAGGTTATTTTAAAATTACGATGAATTTGCGGGCATCTTTAGGTGCTCGCTTTTTTAATTTACGGAGGTGCTTAGAAATTAAAGAACTTCAAATTAATGAAGAGATAAGGGAAAAGGAAGTCAGATTGGTAGATGATGAAGGTAATCAATTAGGTGTTGTGCCTAAGTTGCAAGCCATTGATTTGGCTATATCTAAAAAACTGGACTTAGTGAATGTTGCGCCAAATGCAAAACCACCAGTATGTCGTTTAATGGACTATGGTAAATACAAATACGACACGGAGAAAAAAGAAAAAGAAGCTAAGAAAAAACAAAAGGTGATCAATATTAAGGAGCTTAGATTCACTCCAAATATTGAAGATCATGACTTGAATACTAAAGCCAATAGAGCTATTGATTTCTTAAAAAATGGTGATAGAATTAAGGTTTCAGTTAGATTTAGAGGTAGAGAAATGGGTCATACTGATCTTGGAAAAGAAGTTCTCGATAAGTTTTATGATTTAATTTCTGAGTATGGAGTTGTGGACAAAAAACCTAAAATGGAAGGAAGAAATCTTGTGATGTTCCTTTCAGAGAGAAAAGACAAGGATAAGTCTGATAATTAAGGAGGATTTTTATGGCAAAAATGAAAACTCACAGAGCTTCCGCGAAGAGGTTTAAGAGAACAGGTTCTGGAAAGCTTAGAAGATTTTATGCTTATAAAGGACATTTAACTGGAAAGAAAACTGCTAAAAGACTAAGAAAACTTAGAAAAGGTAGTTTAGTTTCTAAAGGTGATCAAAAGAGAATTGATCACATGATCCCTTAATAGGAGGTAAAGATGGCTAGAGTAAAAAGAGGCGTTAACGCTAAAAAAAGACATAATAATATCCTAAAACAAGCTAAGGGATATTTTGGTGCTAAATCAAAATTATTTAGAACTGCTAATCAAGCTGTTATGAAATCTCTTAACTATGAATATATTGGTAGAAAGCAAAGAAAAAGAGATTTTAGAAAACTTTGGATTACAAGAATTAATGCTGCTGCAAGACTTAATGGAATGAGTTATTCAAAATTTATCAGTGGTCTTAAGAAAGCTAATGTAAATATAAACAGAAAAATGCTTTCTGAAATGGCTATTAATGATCCACAAGGCTTTGCAAGATTAGTTCAAATTGCAAAAGAACAATAACAATGCTCCCTTTTGGGAGCTTTTTTGCATAACAAATATATGAATACATTATAATGAGGGTACTATGATTAGAAAATTAAAAAAGAATCCGCCTCTAATAGTTTGCCTTTCTTTTTTTGCGTTAATTTTTTTGGGAGCATGTCTATTGGATCTTCCAATTGCAAGTATGAATGGTGAGAGGATTGGATTTTTAGATGCATTTTTTACATCTACATCGGCGTCTTGTGTTACAGGACTTATTGTTGCAAACACGGCGAGTCAGTGGACTGCTTTTGGCAAAGTTGTAATTATTCTTTTAATTCAAATTGGTGGGCTTGGCACAATGGTATTTTTGTCCCTTGTTGCTATGGTGTTTAACAAGCGAATTGGAATTACAGAGAGAAGAATTATAAGAGAACAAACGAATGCAGACACAAGCAAGGGAATTATTAGACTTGTAATTTATATTATAAAATTTAGTTTAAGCGTTGAGTTAATTGGAGCAATTTTACTTGCTACAAAATTTATTCCTGATTTTGGCATTGAAAAGGGAATTTTATTTTCAATTTTTCATTCGATTTCTGCTTTTTGTAACGCAGGGTTCGATATTACAGGAAATTCTCTTGTAGACTATGTATCTGATTTCACAGTGAATATTGTAATTTCCCTTTTAATAATTTTTGGAGGATTAGGTTTTACGGTGTTTATTGATATTTTTAGAAAGAAAAATTTTAAAAATTTGAATTTACACTCAAAGATAGTTATTTCAGTAACTGCAATACTTCTTTTAGTTGGGGCAATTGCTTTTTTCTTAATAGAAGGCAATAGTGCTGCTATGGAAGGTTTGACATTAAAGGGAAAAATTTTATCATCTTTTTTTATGTCAGTTACAGCAAGGACGGCTGGATTTAATTCTATTGATATTTCAAAAATGCAAGAAAGCTCTTTAATTGTAACTATTATGTTGATGTTTATCGGTGCATCTCCAGCATCAACTGGTGGTGGGATAAAGACAACAACTTTTGGAGTTTTATTATTTTCCACTATTTCGTTTTTAAGAGGAAACAAAGAGACAGAAATATTTCACAAGACAATATCTCACGAATCACTTATTAAATCACTTTGCATATTTACCTTGAGTTCTACCTTGGTAATTTTTTCTTCTCTATTGATTACAATTGATGAGCAAGGAAAATTTTTATACTTGGACATTCTTTATGAAATAGTATCTGCTTTCGGAACAGTTGGTATTAGTAGAGGTATTACTGCAAATTTAAGTTCTCTTTCAAAAATTATTTTAATAATTTTAATGTACCTTGGAAGAGTTGGAGCTGCAACTTTAGGCATTGGTATTTTAAATAGAAAAACAAAAAAACATACAAAATATTCAGAAGGAAAAATTATAGTGGGGTAATTATGAAGACATTTATTGTATTTGGCTGCGGAAGATTTGGTTCAACTGTTGCCACAAGATTATATGATTTAAAAAATGATGTTGTCATTGTAGATAATGATGAAGAAAAAATTGATGCGATTTCACAAAATGTTACTGAAGCAATTATATGTGATCTTGAAGATGAAAAATCAATGATAGAACTTGCGCTAGGAAATTATGATATTGCAATAGTTGCTATTGGAGAAAATTTGGAAGCGGCTATTATGGCAGTCCTTGCATCAAAGGAAGCGGGAATTGAAAAAGTTATTGCAAAAGCACCTAATTATAGATTTGGCAAAATTTTATTAAAATGTGGTGCAGATAAAATTATTTTTCCTGAAAGAGATATGGGATATAGGCTTGCAAATAATTTGTCAAATGATTCTTTATTAGATTCTAATGAAATTTCTAAAGGCTATACAATTTTTGAGTTTAAAGCAAGTGCAAAGATGAATGGAAAAGAAATGAAGGACTTAAAACTTAGAGAAGATTATAATTTTAATGTTCTAATGGTTAAGAGAGATGGGGAAAATTTTGTAAACCCAACTGCTTCTTTTAAAGTCAAGGAAGAGGACACTTTAACGGTTTTAGGATCAGAAAAAGATATTAAAAAGTTCACAGAGAACAATTAATTTTATGGCTACAGATTTAATTTTGTAGCCTTTTTTGTTCAAAAATTAAGAAATTTGAATTATAAAAATTTACTTTATTTACAGAATCAAACTTTTAAATTACAATTAAATTAATACATATGAAAAGAGGTAATCTAATGAAAAATCTAAAAAAACTTTTGCTTGTTGGTTTAATTACAACTTTTTTAGTCGCCTGCAACAAGACAAGCTCTACTAATAAAACAAAAGAAGAGCCACCTAAAGAACCAGAAAAAATAGTTTATTATACACCACTTACTCATGAAGAAAGAGAAGACAAGGAGCAAGAAAAGAACAAAATCTTTGCTGTTATGCTAGACAATCACGACGATGCAAGGCCACAAGCACAAATTTCTAAAGCCGACATAATATACGAGTATAGGGTTGAAGGTGAATACACAAGATATATGGCACTTTTCCAAAGTAATTTACCTGAAGGTGTGGGACCAGTTCGCTCTGCAAGACCTTACTTTGTACAGACTGCGAAGGAATACAATGCAATATATGCTCATTGGGGTGGATCTGAAGCAGGACTTGCTGAAGTTAGACATAGAAATGTCGTCGATCTCGACGGAATTGCCCTAGAAGGAATTGTTTTTCACAGGAACAAAAATGTTGGAAAGCGTGCACCACACAATGGATACATTTCACTTCCTGAACTTGAAAATTATTTGATAAAAAAGGGAATTGATGTAAAGGACAACACTGCATCACTTAATTTTTACAATGAAGACGAAAATATTGCTGGAGAAGATGTAAAGGAAATAACTTTAAACTTCAACAGAAATTATAAAACTAATTTTGTATACGATGAAGAAAATGGTAAATACAAATATATTCGTCAAGGACAAGTTGTAACTGATGAAGCAAGTGGCGAAGAATTTACAACAGATAATTTAATAATTTTGTTCCAAAAGGGTGTGGTAGCTGGACCTAAGGGTACTTTAAAACTTGCAAACATAGGAGCTGGCACGGGGCTTCTTCTTCAAAGGGGAAAACTTGCACCAATTACATGGGAAAAATCAAATGAGGATGCGAGGACAATTTTTAAAGATGCTGAAGGTAAGAAAATTAAATTTTATCCTGGAAGAACTTTCGTATCTGTAGTTGATGAAGAAAAAGATGCAGTTTATGAAAAACCACAGGCAGAAAATCCTGAAGGAGAACAAAACCCTAGTTCAAATGCAAAAGTTGAAAGTGAAGGCGTAAAAAAATAAAATTTTTAAAATCTTTCTTTTGGGTAAATATTTTTTGAGGTGATATTATGATTAATATGACAAAAATTGATTATGTTATAAATACAACTGGAGCAAGGTATGAAATAGTTAGAAAAGCACTTTTAGATAGTGATGGCGATGTAGATCTTGCCATAGAATTTATAAAAGAAGGAAGGTATAAGGAAAAAGTTGAACCTTCCAAGGTTTTTGAAAGCGAAGAAGAAAAAGCATCTTATGAAAATAGTGAAAATAAAAGTGGCAGAGAATATATCGACGGAGTTATAAAGTATCTTGATGAAATTGTTGATGCAATAAAAGAAATTTGGAGAAAGGGAAATGCAAGTAGACTTCTTGTTGAAAAGGGCAATGAAACAGTTCTCTCTCTTTCATTAACAACATCTGCAATTGGAATGATTTTAGCACTGCCGGCATCACTTATTGGAATTTCCGCAGCTTATATCTATGACTATTCCTTTAAAATTGTCATGGAAAATGGCGAAGTAATTGATGTAAAAGAGTATTTAAAGGACAAGAGTAAATTTTTATAAAACTTGAATATTAAAGCCCTTAGGGGCTTTTTTCTTTAATGTTGCGAGGAGAAAAATGGTAATTACAAGTAAAAATAACGATACATATAAATTTTTAAAAAATTTAAAAGAAAAAAAATATAGACAAGAGTATGGGCTTTTTATGGTGGAAAAACCTGTTGTAATGGAAGAAGCAAGGGACTTTGTGCCAAAATACATTGCCATAAATGAGTCTTCCTATAAAGAAAATAAATTTCAAAGTATTATAAAAAATATCGAGGAAGAAAATGTATATATTTTCTCAGATAATATTTTTAAAAATCTTTGCGATACAGTAACTTCTCCAGGTATAATCGCATATTACAAAGAAGTTCACAGAGATTTTGAAAAAAATTCTGGTAAATTTTTATATTTAGATGACATTAGAGAGCCAGGTAATCTTGGAGGAATTATTAGATCTGCTCATGCCTTTGGACTTGATGGAATAATAATTTCGCCAAACTCCTGCGACCTTTACAATCCAAAAACTGTTAGGTCTTCTATGTCTTCTATTTTTAGAGTTCCAGTTTATTTTATGAGTAGGGAAGATTTAGTAAATTTAGATTACAATATTATTGCAACATCCCTTGATAATTCAACTTCAATAAGGGATTATAAATTTAAAGATAGGGACATTGTGGTAATAGGAAATGAAGCAAAGGGAGTTTCAGAATTTTTAATGGATAATGCAGATAGTTATTTGAATATTCCAATTAGTGAAACAGTGGATTCATTAAACGCAAATGTTGCGGCATCAATTATAATTTATGAGATGATGAAATGAATTATGTAATAGTAGCAGAAAACTTTCCTGAAGAATCTGCAAAAAAATTAGAAAAATATGGAAAAATAATTAGAACAAAGAAAAATAAAAAAGTAATGGAAGGACTAAACACACATCCTGATATTTTAGTTCATCCACTTCCCAATGGAAATATAATTGTGGACAGGGATAATTTTATGTATTATGAATCGCTTTTGACTGGAATAAAAGTTATAAAATCAGAATCGCATTTAGACGAGAAATATCCAGGAGATGTGCCACTCAATGCTTTTACATTTAAAAATTATTTTATTCATAATTTAAAGTACACCGACAAAAAACTCCTTGAATATTATAAAGAAAGGGGATATGAATTAATCCACATAAAACAGGGATATTCAAAATGCACTACACTTGTAACAGAAGATTTTTTAATAACTAGTGATGGAGGAACTTACGAGAAGCTAAGGGATATCATCCCAATTTATAAAATAAATCATGGCGAGATAAAATTAGAAAATTTTAATTATGGTTTTATTGGCGGAGCAAGCGGAAGTTTTGGTAAAAAAATATTTTTCACTGGTAGCATTAAAGAACACAGTTCCCACAGAAAAATTATGAAGATTATCAAAAAGTACAATTATGAAATAGAAATCCTTTCAAGGGAACCTATTGAAGATTATGGCTCTATTTACTTTATATAAGGTAAGGGGCATAGTAGAAAATTTATTTTACTCTAAGACTCTAACTACTTTGATACAATTTAATGCTTGATTTTTAAAATTCCTATAATACTAATTTGAACACTCCTATTAAAATGGCGTTAAAAGATATGCTCTCTAAACTAATGACTATATAAAAAAAGATCCTGCTATAGTTTGCAGAATCTTTTTCATATTACTTGTACATTTAAATTATTTATAGACGACTATTTTTTCATTTTGTTCCATAAAACGACAACTCTTTTCTATGCCAACGATCCAATAGTCCAACCTTCAGCTTTTTCTCTGATATCAGTAAACCTCTTATAAATACCTTCCTGTACAGATAATTGTTCATGTGTACCACGTTGGGCAATCTTTCCTTCATCTACAACTAATATCTGATTAGCATTTTCAATCGTGGCAAGGCGATGAGCAATGACAATAATTGTTTTCCCATGAGTTAGATTACTTATTGCTTGCTGAATAAGATGTTCATTTTCTGGATCAACACTGGAAGTTGCTTCGTCTAAAATAACAATAGGCGCATTTTTTAATATCGCACGAGCAATAGAGATTCCTTGCTTTTCACCGCCAGAAAGGGTAGATCCTCCTTCTCCAATCAGAGTATCATATCCAAGAGGAAGTTCCATAATGAAATCATGACATCTAGCAGATTTTGCCGCAGCAATCATTTCTTCTTCCGTAGCATTGGGGTCACCAAAAAGAATATTATTGCGTATGGTATCATGGAAAAGATAAACATTCTGAAATACCATACTTATATTTTTCAAAAGTGAATCACAAGTGAAATCCTTTATATTTTTTCCGCCAATGTTTATATAACCTTTTTTTACATCATAGAATCTTGCTAAAAGACTGCAAATTTTAGTTTTACCGCTGCAAGATGGTCCAACAATTGCAGTCATTGTATTCTCCGGAATAGTAAATGAAACATGGCTTAACACTTCACGACTCTCATAAGCAAAAGATACATCATTAAATTCAATGTCAAAATTACTTATTAAAATATCTTTGCCATCTTTGTCAATAAATTCTGCATTAACAATGCTTTGCAACTTTTCAGCAATGGTATCCAATATTTCTAGAATATGAAGAGAGCTATTTGCTGCCTCAATTGTATTAAACATAACGTAACTATAAACAATCAACATGAGCGCCATATGAAGCTCCATATTGCCATGTAGTGCCATTAAAGCTGTTAAAATGGTAATTGTACTTGTTCCCATATATAGACCAAAGCGATGTAACGCATCACAAGGTGCAAAATTTTTCTCCATACGAATATTTATGTCTTTAGATTTTTTATAAGATTTGTAAAGTCCTTCCGAAGCAATGCCTTCCTGTTTGAAAGACTTTACCACAGCCATACCTCGTACATATTGAACAATTTCATCTGCCATTTCGTTAATACTCTCCTGACGAATCGGAGAGTTCTTACGGCTTTGATATTCAATAAGTTGTAAGCCGATAGAAGATATGATTACAGCAATTAAAGCTGAAAGACCTATTGTAGGTGAAATGGAGAACATGAAAATAATTGTCATAAACAAAAATATATAACTATCTACTATATTGTTAATAACATTCATAGCTTGCACTTCAAAAAAAGCTAAATCCGTTGTAATCGCTGTTGTTATCTCACCCATGTTTTTACGTTGTAAAAACCCAAGAGATACACGTTTTAGAACATCACCTATTTTTAGTCGTTCATTAGTTGTAAATTCATGGGCAACACTATCTTGCTTTGTTGCTCTTATATAAGCAAATAACCAACGAAGAAGTATCGTACCAACGATTATTCCTATAAGTATAAAAATAAAATTTTGATTTAATGCCGCAGTGCCATTAATATCATCTAGAATTGTTTTTATTACCCAAACACCACACATGACGGGAACAATTCCAAGTATATTGTTTATCATTGATAACACAATTCCAAGATACAAACGCTTTTTATATTTTGCCATCATTTGAAAAAGTCGTTTTAAAATACGAATCATACTAGCCCCTCCTCATTTGCATTTACAGACCATTTTTTAGCTCCAATATGAGCCTGCCACATATCATTATAAAGTTTGCTATTTTCCAACAACTCTTCATGCCTTCCACTTTGTAAAATTCTACCTTTTTCCACAAGTAAAATTTTATCTGCATTTTTTATTGTAGAAAGTCTATGAGCTATTACCAGCAAAGTCTTTCCTCTTGTCAACTCAGCAATAGCTTCTTGAATTTTTGCTTCATTTTCCGGATCTGTAAAAGATGTTGCTTCATCAAGAATAATTATAGGAGCATTTTTTAAAATAGCTCTTGCAATTGCTATTCTTTGGCGTTCTCCACTGGAAAGTTTATCGCCTGCTTCACAAGCAGTTGACTGATAGCCATGTTCCAGTTTATTTATAAATTCATCACACTGAGCTTTTCGTGTTGCTTCTAGAACCTCTTCATCAGTAGCTTTTGGATTTCCCAATCTTATATTTTCCATAATTGAACTATTAAATAAAAAGTTGTCCTGGGTAACAAAACTTACTTCATCGGCAAGCTGTGTTAATGGAATATCTTTTATATTTACACCACCGATTGATATATTTCCTTCCGTTGTGTCCCAAAAACGTGCCACCAGCCTAGCAAGTGTAGATTTTCCTCCACCCGAAGGTCCAACAAGAGCATAAAAAGATTTTTCGGGAATTTTTATGCTAACGTCATGAATTACATTATCTTTTCCTGTATAGGAGAATGACACATGTTCCATACAGATATCATGTTTAGATATGACTTTCTCTTTAGACACTATCGGCAATTCACTAATATCGAAAGTTTTGTTAACAGTATTTATTGAATACTGAATAGATTTTAACTGATTAAAAAATAAAATGAATCTTCCTAAACTGCTGACTAAGCCCATAGAAAGAAGCATAGCCATTGTAATTTTAGACAGTGTAGTTGTGCCGGATAGATACATAAAAGTTCCAATAGGTAATACTCCCAAAAGCGTTGTTGGAAGAATCACAGCTCCTAATGTTGTAAATTTCCAAGTGGATTTATACCAGTTAAGCGTTGTTTCTTTGAAAGATTCTACTGCCTTTCGATATTTTTCATAGGATGAAGTGGATTGATTAAAGGCCTTGATAACTTCTATTCCTTCCACATATTCCACAACTACATTATTCATATGCTCGTTGGATTCCATATATTTTTTATATGTCTTATTGTAGCCACCGAGCATCATTCCATAAGGAATCATTGCAAGAGGAATAGTAATAATAGAAGCCAGCGCAAGACGAAAATCAATGATACATAAATAGGCAAATACTGATAATGGTAAAACAAGAGCAGCGGAACCCTCTGGTATAACATGAGCTAAAGGAATTTCAATATTTTCAATTTGGTCTACAACAATAGTTTTTACTTTTCCAGCATTAATATTTTGTGTTACACTAAGAGGTGCCTTTAACAGCTTTTCAGCAACACGCTTTCTCATAAGTTCCAAAATAGTATAAGCTGAAATATGAGATAAGGTCGTTGAAATCGCATGAAACAATACTTTTATTATGAAACCAACAATACAAACACCTCCCCAAAAGAAAATATCTCCTTCAGTAGCAGAATTATCAAAAAACATAATAATAATTCGATAAGCCGAAATAAAGGGAAGCATACCTCCTGCCACAGAAATGAATGCACAAATTACAGATAAGATTAATTTTCCTTTGCAAGGTTTAGCATAAAAAAGAACACTTTCAATCATACCTTTATTTTTCATTTATTGACCTCCTTATTAAATAAAATTTTATATATTCTAGGTGCAGCGTTTTCCGGTATCTCGAGTTGGTCTTCTCCATCCACGCTCCTAAATGATAGATAATATGTGTGTATAAATTTCAACAAAAACAATATTATAACTGTTGTAAAACAATCTCGAACGTTCATATATTTATTATTCTTTTCTCTTTTAATTTTCATAATAACTCTTTATAATTATTTACTTCTAACTTTTAATGCTAATGAAAATTTGATTCGAAAAAGAATGAACCTAAAAACCTAACACAGCTTCCCAATTAAAAAGTTTAGAAACTGCTTTACAATGATACATGGCACGCTCTTTATTAAGATCATGCATAACAGGTTCAAACATCGTTGACCAAAATGCTGTTAATAACATATGAACTTCGTCTTCATCAATATGCTCTTGCACAATGCCTTTTTTAAAGGCAATTTTTATAAAACGCATTGTCTTTTTCGTATGTTCCTCTACAAAATCATTCAAAAAATTTGAATACATAGATCCTTCTGAACGACATAAAAGCAACTTAAAACCATCATAATGAGCGTAAATGAATTCCATAAATCCTACTAATGTTTTTTCAGACATATTCCAAACACTACTCATTTCATTAAGATTTAGCTTCTCATAATTGAAATTCTCTACATTTGAATAAATTGCATCTATGTCTTTAAGTGTAGGGTCTAAGACAGCTTTGAAAAGAGATTCTTTTCCAGAAAACCTATTATATAATGCACCTGTAGTTACTCCAGCATTTTTACATATTTCTCTTAAAGAAGCATCTACATAGCCCTTAGCTAAAAATTCTTTTTTTGCACTATCTAAAATCTTTGAGTCTATACTATAATCTGGCAAAGTCATAATTCATCTCCTTATATAAGTGTAATAACACAGTTATCGATAACATTGTTATTAGTATAGCTCTTTTGTCCTTTCTTGTCAATAACAATTATCAATTAGATTTAAAAATATTTCTAAAAATCTCCTTATCTTATAGATATTTTTATTCCTACAATTTCAGTATGCCAATAAGAATTTAGTTTTATTGCAATTTAATAATTGTTTTAAAATTCCTTTTAATTTTTTGGAACTGGAAGTCCTAAGGCTTACTGAGTTTTTTAAAAGAGAAAGTCCTTAATTTGCAATATAAAAAAAGATGATGGCGCATTTTACAGCTGTTCCATCACCTTATATAAGGTAAGGGGCATAGTAGAAAATTTATTCGACTAATCAAATTTATTAAATATTTGACTTAGCGATTATATTTTTATTATAATTAATTGAATCAAAAAAGAGGCCGTAACCCTTTTTTTAGGAAGACAAGCTTCAAGGAGGTGAACTACGACCTCTATCTATATAATTATTATCCCATAATGAGTATGAGATAGAAAAGAAAATGTAGTTTTTTAACTACAACATTATTATATGAGAGGAGATATTATGTTATGAGACTAAAAGATAAAGTTACTCTTATTTCGGGAGCCAGTTCGGGTGTAGGCTATAGCACGGCTTTACTTTTTGCGAAGCACGGTGCTAAGGTATATGCCATTGCAAGAAGACAAAATCGCCTGGAGGAGTTGGTTGAAGAAAATAAAAAAGAAAATAATCCCGGTGAAATTATCGCCATACCTGCCGATATAAGTAAGAGCGAAGATGTCGACAGAGTTTTTGATGTAATTGAAAAAAATGACGGTAAATTAGATATCTTAATTTCAAATGCAGGTGTAATGGATAAATTTGAACCTGTCGTCAACATAAAAGAAGAAGAGTTGGATAGAATACTTTCGATTAATTTAAAGGGACCTTTTAGACTAATAAAAAAATCTATCCCATTGATGAAAGATGGCGGAAGCATTGTTGCGACATCTTCAGTCGCAAGTATTCGTGGCGGAAAAGCTGGAACAGCTTATACCGTTTCAAAACACGCTTTAAACGGTCTAATAAAAAACACGGCGGCAATGTATGGAAATAAAAAAATCCGTGCAAATGTTGTCGCACCAGGTGGAATTGAAACGGAAATATTAAAAAATTTCGAAAATGTAGATATGGAAGGCATGGAAATCATAAACAATGGCGCAAAGGTCGCTAAACTAACTGCAACGGCAGAAGAAATCGCAAATAATATATTGTTCCTTGCATCAGATGAATCATCAAATATTAATGGAGCTATATTAGTCACAGATGGTGGGCTTACCAATATTTAAACAAAAAAACAAGGTGGTGTTGCAGAATAGAATTATCTATTCTGCTCATCACTTTTTTTATTAAATATTTGAATCTAGCCATTATATTTTTTGTCTAAATCTATTTATCGTGCTATGATCAGGTGCTGGTTTTTGTATCTAGTAGATATTTAATTCTTAAATAATATTTACAGGATTTTTCTATTTCTCTTGATGAAAATATTCCTTCTGAATAGCAAAATATTAATATTTCAAGCATTGTTACAGGATTTACAACTGTTTTTCTTCCATATGATGAATAGACTTTTTTTAATTCTAATAGATTCATCCTTTCAATTATATTTTTACAAGCCTTAGTTTTACATCATCTTGGATATATATTTCTGTATTAAAATTTATTCTTAATTGAATTGTGTCATTAACTAGCGTATAATTAGTTAATGACAATGTGTGTTTTTTAGTTTTCATAAATACATTGTATCAAAAAAGACGAGGTTTTTATTATCCTCGCCTTTTTTGTAATTAGAATACCCCCG